>QGUX01000235.1 GCA_003242275.1 Pseudomonadota bacterium
CCCCTTCGTCGCCCGGCGGGCCGGCCCGGGCCCGGAGCCCGGGCCGGAAATCCGTCAGATGTACTTCAGGCCGAGTTCCGCCAGCTTCTCGCGGAACTTGTAGATGTCCATGCCGAGTTCGCCGGCGGCCAGGCGCTTGCGCTTCTCCTCCTCGTTGGCAACGCGCCTGGCGGCGGCCTCGGCCACCTTCGGCGCCTCCTCGCGGCGCACCACGCACACGCCGTCATCGTCCGCCACGATCACGTCACCCGGGTTGACCACCTGCGCGGCGCAGATCACCGGCACGTTCACCGAGCCCAGGCTGGCCTTGATGGTGCCCTGGGCGTAGATGCACTTGCTCCACACCGGGAAGTCCATCTCCTTGAGCGTGGCCACGTCGCGCACGCCGGCGTCGATCACCAGCGCCTGCACGCCGCGCGCCTTCAGCGAGGTGGCCAGCAGGTCGCCGAAGTAGCCGTCGCTGCAGGGCGAGGTGGGCGCCACCACCAGGATGTCGCCGGGTTTGCAGACCTCCACGGCCACGTGGATCATCCAGTTGTCGCCGGGGGGCGAGGAGACGGTCACCGCCGGGCCGGCGATGGACTTGCCCGCATAGATCGGCCGCATGTACGGCGCCAGCAGGCCCGTGCGGCCCTGCGCCTCATGCACCGTGGCAACGCCGTAGCCCGCCAGGGCCTTGCAGACCTCGGCATCGGGACGGGGAATCTCGCGCACGCAGACGTGCTTGCTCATCGTTCTCTCCTTCAGGACAGCTTGAACACGCGCCGCGCATTGCCCTCGAAGAAGGCCTGCTTGTCGGCGGCGGGAATGGTCATGGCGTCGCAGATCGCGACTTCCTCGGGAACGTACTGGTACGGGTAGTCCATCGCGTACATCACGCGCTCGACGCCGAGCACCTTCTGGCAGAACTCGATGGACGGCTGCCAGGCCACGCCGCTGTTGGTGACGTAGACGTTGTTCTTCAGGTAGTGGCTCACCGGGTGCTTGAGCGCCTTCACGTTCGGATAGCGCTCCGAGCGCACCGTGGCCGCATGCATGTAGTCCAGGCGATACAGCCAGAACGGCAGCGCCTCGCCGGTGTGGCCGATGATGAACTGCAGTTTCGGGAAGTGGTCGAACACGCCGGCGACGATGATGCGCAGCATGTGCAGGCCGGTCTCCACGCCGAAGCCGTAAATGGCGCCGTCGAGGCCGGCCTCGAGGAAGGGCTGGATCATCGACGGCGGCGGGGTGTTGGGGTGCAGGTAGATGGGCACGTCCAGCGCCTCGGCGGCCTCCAGCACCGGCAGGAACTGCGGCTCGTCGAGATAGTGGCCCTGGATGTGCGAATTGACGATCACGGCGCGGAAGCCCAGCTTCTTCACCGCGCGTTCCATCTCCTTCACCGCGTTGGCCGGGTCATGGGGTGCCACGGCGGCCATGCCGGTGAAGCGGTCCGGATACCGCCGGCAGGCTTCCGCGAGCTGGTCGTTGGCGTCGATGGCCAGGCTCGAGGCGGTCGCCGGGTCGAACACCTGCACCCCCGGCGCGGTCAGCGCGATGATCTGGCGATCGATGCCCGCGGCGTCCATGTGCGCGATGCGCTTGTCGCCCAGGTCGTGCAGGCCCTCGAAGATGAAGCGCGCACGCGCGCTCATGCTCGAGGAATAGAAGCCCCACAGGCTGCGGAACCCCGGATCCTGGTACTTGCCCTCATCCAGCAGGCGGCGGTAGCCGGCGCTGATGTCGGCGGTGAAGAAAGCTTCCTCGGTGGCGATGCGGCGGTACGCCGGATTCTTCTCGATCAATGTCCGTTCCTCGGGGGAGTCCTGCCGAAAGGCCGGTATTTAAGCACAACGGCTGCGGCAGGCCCCGGGGCCGGGGCTGGCGGGTGAATAAGGATATCGGGCGGCGGCGGGGACCGTGGTTGCTATCATCCTCATGTGTCCCGTTTCCACCGCCGCCCGGCGGCATTCCAGGCTCATGTCCACCTATCCTGACCAACTGCACCTGCTCGTCGACGGCGAGCGGCTGGGTGTCGCCGGCCGCCGCACCATCCCCGTCCTGAACCCCGCCACCGGCGAGAAGCTCGGCGACCTGCCCGTGGCCACGCCCGCCGACCTGGATCGCGCGCTCGAGGCCGCGCGGCGCGCCTGGCCAGTGTGGCGGGCCCTGGGGCCGCGCGAACGCGGCAAGATCCTGCACAGGGCCGCGGACCTGCTGCGTGAACGCAGCGAGGCCATTGCGCGCATCGCCACCACCGAGGAGGGCAAGACGCTGCCCGAGGCGCGGCTGGAGCTGGCCGGCGCCGCCGAGATCTTCGACTGGTATGCAGAAGAGGGCCGCCGCGCCTACGGCCGCGTGCTGCCGCAGCGCGTGGCCGGCATGCGCATGACCGTGGTGCGCGAGCCGGTGGGCCCGGTGGCCGCCTTCGCGCCGTGGAACTTCCCGCTGGGCAATCCGGCCCGCAAGCTGGGCGCGGCGCTGGGTGCCGGCTGCAGCGTGATCCTGAAGCCTGCCGAGGAGACGCCGGCCAGCGCGCTGGCCGTGGCGCAGGCGCTGGTCGATGCCGGCGTGCCGCCGGGCGTGCTGAACATCGTGTTCGGCGTGCCGGCGGAAGTGTCGCAGCACCTGATTTCCTCGCCCGTGATCCGGGCCGTGCACTTCACCGGCTCGATACCGGTCGGCAAGCAACTCACGGCGCTGGCCGCGGCCGGCATGAAACGCACCACCATGGAACTGGGCGGCCATGCCCCGGTGCTGGTGTTCGACGACGTGGACGTGGACGCCGTGCTCGACATGGCGGTGGCCTCGAAGTACCGCAATGCCGGCCAGGTGTGCGTGTCGCCGACGCGCTTCTACGTGCACGAAGCCATCTACGAGCGCTTCGCCGGGGGCTTCGCCGCGCGCGCCCGGCAGCTCAGGGTGGGCAACGGCCTCGATGAGTCGGTGCGCATGGGCCCGCTGGCGCACGAGCGGCGCATCCCGGCCGTGCACGGGCTGATCGAGGAGGCCGTGCGCGACGGTGCGAGGCTGCTGGCCGGCGGCCACGTGCTGCCCGGGCCGGGCTACTTCTACGAGCCCACCGTGCTGGCCGACGTGCCCGAGACCTCGCGCATCATGAACGAGGAGCCCTTTGGACCGGTGGCGCTGATCCGTCCGTTCAGCACCTTCGAGGAAGTGATCGCGAATGCGAACCGGCTGCCGTACGGCCTCGCGGCCTATGCGTTCACGCAGAACGCGCGGCGCGTGAACCTGATCGGCGAGCAGGTGGAGTCGGGCATGCTGGGCATCAACAGCTTCGTGATCGCCATGCCCGAGGCGCCCTTCGGCGGCGTGAAGGAGAGCGGCCACGGCTCCGAGGAGGGCATCGAGGGACTCGAGGCCTGCCTGGTCACCAAGTTCATCACCGAGTCCTGACGCGTCGCGGGGTCCGGGCCGCCGGAACTCGTGCCCCGCCGCACCGTTACAGCAGCAGCGCCCAGGCGAGCGCCGCGGCCGCGAAGCGCCACCAGGCGAACAGCGCCAGGCCGTGGCGGTTCAGCCAGGCCACCATCCACTTGACGGCCAGCGCCGCCGACACCCACGCGGAGAGGAAGCCGGCCAGCAGCGCCGGCCACCCGTAGCTGCCCAGCATGCCGTCGCCGCTCCTGACCACGCTGTAGGCCGAGGCGGCCGTCAGCGTCACCACGCCGAGCAGGAAGGCGAACTCCACCGCCGCGGCCAGCGACAGGCCCACGGCCAGTCCGCCCAGGATGGTGACCAGGCTGCGGCTGGTGCCCGGCCACATCGCGATCGCCTGCACGAAACCGATCACCACCGCCGCGCGCCAGGTGAGTCCGTCGAGGTCCAGGCCCTCGCGCCGTGCGGCGACCCAGCGCGACAGCGCCAGGATCAACACGCCACCCGCGATCCATGCCGCGATCACCGGCTTCACGCCGAACAGGTACTGCTCGATACGGTCGTCGAACAGCACACCGAGGACGGCGGCCGGCAGGAAGGCGGCGATGATGCACAGCGCGAGGTGCAGGCCCGCGGCATCCCGTCCCGCAAGGCCCCGCACCATGCCGGCCACGCGCGCGCGATAGGTGCCCAGCACCGCGACGATGGCGCCCGCCTGGATCGCGATGGCATAGGCATTGGCGGCTTCGCCTTCCTCGATGCCGAGCAGGCGCTGGGCGATCAGCAGGTGCCCGGTGGAGGAGACGGGCAGGTACTCGGTAATACCCTCGACCAGCCCCAGGATCAGGGCCTGAATCAGATCCATTGGTTGTTCCCGGTTCTAGGAAGTCATGTGGCGGCCGCGCGCCGGCCGTGGAGACGAAGGGCCAGCAGCAGCGCCAGCAGCAGCGGCCACAGCGGCGTATCTTCGCCGCCGCCGCCGTCCTGCCAGCCGCCGGCGGGTGCCTTGCCGGAGGGTGCCGCGCTCGCCGCCAGCACGGCCGCGCCGGCATCCAGCAGCCCGGCCCCGCACACCGCCGTGGTGCAGATGCACTCGCTCTCCTGCAGCGGCTTCACCGAGGGCAGCTCGCAGAAGGGTGGCTGGGGCGTGGAATCGCTGGTGGTGGGGAAGGGACGCGCCGTGTTGCGGATGAGCTCGATCACCTGCTGCGGCGTGAGGCCGGGATTCACCGCGAACATCAGCGCCGCCGCGCCCGACACCAGCGGCGCGGAGAAGCTGGTGCCGACGGTGGGCTGCAGCGTGGTGGTGGAATAGCCACTTTCGCCGGGCTCCCGGGAGCCGAGGTTGGTGGTGGTGCTGAGCGGGAACAGGCAGGGCTCGGTGTCGAGCACGTTGACGCAGTTGCCCGCCGGTGCGGAGATGCCCACCTGCGGGCCGAGGCTGCTGTAGCCCACCTTGGTGCCCACATGGCGCACGCCGGCCACGCTCAGCACGCCCGGGCAGCCCGCCGGCGTGCCCACCGCCGCGCCGGAGTTGCCTGCCGAGGTCACCACCAGCGTGCCGCGCGCGGTCACCTTCTCCACTGCCACGCGGTAGATCTCCGACAGGTCGTCGGTGCAGGGTTCGTCGGTGCCCAGGCTCAGGTTGATCACGCGCGCCGGGGTGCGGTTCGGCGGCGGCAGCGGCGACTGCAGCAGCGGCGGGGGCGGGGCGATGCCGGCGGCCCAGTACATGCCGGCGATCACGTCCGACACATAGCCGCCGCACTTGCCCAGCACCCGCACTGGCAGACCCTTCACGTGGAAACCCACGCCCGCGAGGCCGATGCCGTTGTCCCTGGCCGCGGGGATCAGGCCGGCCACGCGGGTGCCGTCCCACCTGGTGGC
>QGUX01000409.1 GCA_003242275.1 Pseudomonadota bacterium
TGACAGTGGCGGCCGCCGAGGCGGCCATCGGCCTGGCCATCCTGGTGGTGCTGTTCCGCCAGCGCCAGAGCATCAACGTCGCCGACATCGGCACGCTCAAGGGTTGAACGTCGTGGGCCTGAATCCGAACCTGCTGCTTGCCATTCCGCTGCTGCCGCTGCTGGCGGCGGCGATCGCGGGCCTCCTCGGCCGCTGGGTGGGCCGCGCGGGCGCCGCGGGCGTGACCATCGCCGGCGTGGCCGTCTCCTGCATCCTCTCGCTGCTCGTGCTCAAGCAGGTGGCCTTCGACGGCGCGCCGGTGTTCAACGGGCCGGTCTACACCTGGCTGGTCTCCGACGGCATCCGCATGGAGGTTGGCTTCCTGGTCGATTCGCTGACCGCGATGATGATGGTGGTGGTGACCTTCGTGTCGCTGTGCGTGCACGTGTACACCATCGGCTACATGCGCGACGACCCGGGCTTCAAGCGCTTCTTCAGCTACATCAGCCTGTTCACCTTCTCCATGCTGATGCTGGTGATGGCCAACAACTTCATGCAGCTGTTCTTCGGCTGGGAAGCGGTGGGCCTGGTCTCCTACCTGCTGATCGGCTTCTGGTACACGCGGCCGACGGCCATCTTCGCCAACCTGAAGGCGTTCCTGGTCAACCGCGTGGGCGACTTCGGCTTCCTGCTGGGTATCGCCGGCGTGGTGTACTTCACCGGCTCGCTGCAGTACACGGACGCATTCGCCGCCGTGGACCGCATCGCCGCGCAGGACTTCCACATCCTGGGCGAGGAGGGCTGGAACGCCCTGACCGTGATCTGCATCTGCCTGTTCATCGGCGCCATGGGCAAGTCGGCCCAGGTGCCGCTGCACGTGTGGCTGCCGGACTCGATGGAGGGCCCGACCCCGATCTCGGCGCTGATCCACGCCGCCACGATGGTGACCGCGGGCATCTTCATGGTGGCGCGCATGTCGCCGTTGTTCGAGGGCTCGGAGGCGGCGCTGTCCTTCATCCTGGTGATTGGCGCGACCACGGCGCTGTTCATGGGCCTGCTGGGCATCGTGCAGAACGACATCAAGCGCGTGGTGGCGTACTCGACGCTCTCGCAGCTGGGCTACATGACCGTGGCGCTGGGCGCCTCGGCCTATGCCGCCGGCGTGTTCCACCTGATGACCCACGCCTTCTTCAAGGCGCTGCTGTTCCTGGCGGCGGGCTCGGTGATCATCGGCATGCACCACGACCAGGACATCCGCAACATGGGCGGCCTGCGCAAGTACATGCCCATCACCTGGATCACCTCGCTGATCGGCTCGCTGGCGCTGATCGGCACGCCGTTCCTGTCGGGCTTCTACTCGAAGGACAGCATCATCATGGCGGTGGAGGCGAGCCACATCCCAGGCGCGGGCTACGCGAGGTTCGCGGTGCTGGGGGGGGGGTTTCTTACCCCCCTTCTCAGCGTTCCCATGTACTTTCCGGGGTTTCCCGGGGCGGGAGGGCTCCCCAAACAGCCCGGGGGCCCCCCA
>QGUX01000236.1 GCA_003242275.1 Pseudomonadota bacterium
ACGACCGCTTCGCGGTGCAGGACTCGCAGCTGCACGACCTGATCGCCGCCGGCAGCGGCAATCCGCTGGTGCGCGACGCGCTCTCGCGCCTGCACACCCACCTGCACATCTTCCGCCTGCGCTTCCACGGCGAGGTCACGCGCGAGGCCAGCACCGAGCACGTGCGCCTGATCGAGGCACTGGCCGGGCGCAGGCCCGACGCGGCCGAGGCGGCCATGCGCGAGCACATCGAGAAGTCCTACCAGCGCCTGCAGGCCTATGCTCGAGACCATTAGGACCCCCTTCAGACCCTGCCGGGCTCAGTTCTTGACACCGGCAACCGTGTATCCTATAGGATATAGGAAACACAACGGGGGTCTCGACGTGGAAACCACGAATGGTCTTGCTGCCCACCCGGGCCGTGCGCACGTGGCGGGCTGGAACATCCACACTGGCCAGCTTCCGGAACGCAAGGAACCTCTGGCCTCCGAATTCCTGCGGCACGACGCCGAGCTGCGCACCGGCCAGATCGGCACGCTGCGCTTCGTGCGGCTGACCTGCAATGGCAACGCGGTGGACCGCGGACCGCAGCCGGCCTGCCACACCGACCTGGCCGGCGGTTACACGCTGCTGGTGCAGCTCGAGGGCCAGGGCGTGCTGGCGCAGTACGGCCAGAGCGCGGAGCTGTCGCCGGGCGACCTGGCGCTCTACGACACCAGCGCCCCCTTCCGCCACCACATGGAGGCCGGCTCCGCGGCGCTGCTGCTGCGCCTGCCGGCCAAGGCGCTGCGCTTGCACCTGCCCTCCCCCGACCAGTACTGCGGCCGCAGGCTGGCCGGCGACACCGGCATGGCGGGCGTGGCCGCCTCGCTGGTGCGCAACGTCTATACCGAGGCCAACACCAACCTGCCGCCCAGCGCGCAGGAATGCCTCTCGCGCCAGGTGCTGGAGACCGTGGCCATGGCCTTCACGCTGGCCTTCGGCCAGCTCCTCGCCTCCTCCTCGGTGGTGGGCGGCCGCTATGCGCGGGCGCGCCTG
The DNA here is from genome assembly GCA_003242275.1 of Pseudomonadota bacterium. The sequence goes on from QGUX01000236.1 coordinate 1,018, forward strand.
TTCATCGAGCAGAACCTCAGCGACCCGGACCTCGGGCCGCACACCATCGCCCGTTCACTGAAGGTGTCCGCGCGCTACCTGCGCATGATCTTCGCGCGCGAGGGCGAGTGCATTTCCTCCTACGTGCTGCGCCGCCGCCTCGAGGAGACGGCGCGCCAGCTCGCCGATCCGCGCTGGCGCGGCCGCTCGATCTGCGAGATCGCATTCCAGTGGGGCTTCAACAGCGCCCCGCATTTCAGCCGCAGTTTCCGCGGGCACTTCGGCATGTCACCCCGAGAGTACCGCGCACTGCACGCCGGAACCCATGCAAGACAGCCCGATCCTTTGGCAGGCACCCGCTGACCGCCTCGAGAACTGCTTCCTCACCGCCTTTGCGCGCTTCGCCAGGGACAGGCTCGGCGCGCGACTTCCCGACGGCGATCCCGCCGCGCGCTGGCAGGCACTGCATGAATGGTCGGTAGCACAACGCGCCGACTTCTGGAAAGGTTTCTGGGATTTCGCCGGCATCATCGGCGAGCGTGGCCAGCGGGTGCTGGAGAATCCCGACGCCATGCCGGGCGCACGCTGGTTCGCCGACAGCCGCCTCAACTACGCCGAGAACCTGCTGGCCGGTGACGAGGACGCGCTGGCCGTCATTGCGCGCGACGAGCGCGGCACGCGCCGCACGCTCACGCGCGGCGAGCTGCGCCGGGCCGTGCGCTCCGCCGCCGCGGGCCTTGCGGCGCTGGGCATCGGGCCCGGCGACGTGGTCGCCGGCTTCGTGCCGAACGGACCCGAGGCGCTGATCGCGATGCTCGCCGCCGCGCACCTCGGGGCGGTGTGGACCTCGGTGTCACCGGAATTCGGCGCCGCGGCCAGCATCGAGCGCTTCGGCCAGACCGGCGCCCGGGTGCTGGTGGCCGTGGCCGGGTGCCACTACGCCGGCAAGGACCATGACTGCCGCGAGCGCGTGGCGCAGATCGCGGCCGGCCTGTCGCGCCTGGCCGCCGTGGTGCTGGTCGGCGCGGATTCGCTGCCGGGCCACCAGGGCCGGGTGCTGGAATGGTCGGCGCTGCTGGCGCACGATGCCGCCACCGCGCCCGCGCCATGGCGAGGTGAATTCAACGCGCCGCTGTTCATCCTGTACTCCTCGGGCACCACCGGCAAGCCCAAGGCCATCGTGCACGGCGCCGGCGGCACCCTGCTGCAGCATCGCAAGGAGCACCTGCTGCACACCGACATCCAGCCGGGCGAACGCGTGTTCTACTACACCACCTGCGGCTGGATGATGTGGAACTGGCTGGTGTCGTCGCTGGCCAGCGGCGCCACGCTGGTGCTGTACGACGGCTCGCCCGTGCATCCCGACCACGACGTGCTGTGGCGCATGGCCGAGGAGGAAGGCGTCGGCGTGTTCGGCACCAGCCCGCGCTACCTCGCCACCCTCGAGAAGGGCGGCCTGGTGCCGCGCACGAAGCACGACCTCTCGCGCCTGCGCACGGTGCTGTCCACCGGCTCGCCGCTGGCGGCACGGCAGTTCGACTACGTCTACGAGGCCATCTCGCCCGACGTGCACCTGGCCTCGATCTCCGGTGGCACCGACATCATCTCCTGCTTCTGCCTCGGCGTGCCGTGGCTGCCGGTGCGGCGGGGCGAGATCCAGGGACCGGGACTGGGGATGGCGGCCGATGTCTTCGGCGAGGCCGGCCGGCCGGTGCGCAACGAGCGCGGCGAGCTGGTGTGCACGGCGCCCTTCCCGTCGATGCCGCTGGGCTTCGTGGCCGATCCGGACGGCGCGCGCTACCGCCGCGCCTACTTCGAACGCTTCGAGGGCATCTGGCACCACGGCGACTATGCCATCCGCACCGACGCCGGCGGCTTCGTGATCCTGGGACGCTCGGACGCGGTGCTCAATCCCGGCGGCGTGCGCATCGGCACGGCGGAGATCTACCGCCAGGTGGAGCGACACCCGGAAGTGATCGAGTCGCTGGCCATCGGCCAGAAGCAGGGAGAGGACGAGCGCGTGGTGCTGTTCGTGCGGCTGCGCGAGGGCGTCACCCTGGATGCCGCGCTGGAGAAGCGCATCCGCGACAGCATCCGCGAGAACGCCTCGCCGCGGCACGTGCCGGCGGTGATCATCGCCGTGCCCGACCTGCCACGCACCCTTTCCGGCAAGCTGGTGGAACTGGCCGTGCGCGACGTGGTGCACGGGCTGCCGGTGGGCAATCGCGAGGCGCTGGCCAATCCGGAAGCGCTGGAGCTGTTCAGGGACCTGCCGCAGCTTCGCGCATGAACGACGGCGCATAGCCGAGCACCGCCCGCAGTTCACGCTGCGCGGCGGCGAAATCGGCACGGAAGCGCGCATCCTGCGCCATCACGCCCACCAGCACGGTACCGAGGATGCGGCCTGCCTCCACGTCGGAGGGAAAGTGCACGCCGCTGATCACCCGATCCTCGCCCAGCTCCCAGCCCAGCGCGAACAGCGCCTCGTGTCGCTCCGGAACCATCTGCGCCAGCAGGATGGCCATCATCGCGCCCACGGTGGCGTGGCCGCTGGGATAGGAGGGACTGTAGCCGTGGGCGGGCGGCGCCGGGCACGGGGAATCCGCCGGAAAGCGCACCTCCTCGGGCGCGGTGCGCAGCCGCGTGCCCGCCAGCGACCGCTCCAGCGGCTCGAGCGAGGGATCGACCACGAACGGCCGCGCCCTGCCCCAGCACTGCTTGCTGGCCTGCAGGTAGGGCAGCGCGCTGCGGTAGACGCGCGAAAAAAAATCCGCGGTGCGCGGCAATTGCGAGGGGGTGAATCGCGGGCCGAGCACCGCGGCAAACAGGAACACGTCTACGGTACTGCTGGCCTCGGCCTGCTCGGCCTGCTGCACCGTGCGCGACTGCTGCGCGGCGCGCACCGCAGCGAGGTCCCGGGCGCGCGCCGCCTCGTCCGCGGGCGGCGGCGCCAGCAGCCGCGTCACGTCGATCCCGGCCGGCAGGGCGTACCGGCCGTCGGCGACCGGCCGGCTGGCACAGCCCCCCGCCAGGATCAGCGCCAGGCCCACGGCGATCGCGCCCGCTGCGGCCCGGTGCCTCATCAGTGCCGGAACCTCAGGCCGACGGTGAAGCGCCGGCCCAGGATGTCGTACAGCCCGGCGTTCGTGCCGCCATTGTTGATGGCCTGCGCCAGGCTGGCGTCGAACAGCTGCGGGATCGCCGGCGGATCGCGGTCGAACAGGTTCTGCACGTCGACGAACAGCTGCAGCCTGCCGCCACCCGTCTGCCAGGCGTAGCTGCCTTCGAGGTTGAAGTAGGTCACCGAGCCGATGGTGTTGTCGAGCACTTCGGGACGGCGCCCCGGCTGGTTCCACGTGGCGTTGTTGACGCCGTCGCCGATGTACCGCGCCGTCAGGCTGACGTGCAGCGGACCTGCGTCATAGCCGAGGATGCCGGTGATGGAATCCGTGGGCAGCGAGCCCGCACCCACCTGGCCCGCGAAGTTGGTGTAGGTGACCGGATTGGTGCGGTCCGACTGCGTGGCGTTCTCGATCAGGTGCGACCAGAACACGCGCAGCGACAGCCGCTCGCCGCCGTCGCGGAACAGGTTGACGGAGCGGCGCAGGCCCAGCTCCACGTCGACGCCCCGGCCCGCTGCGGCGGCGATGTTCTGGGTGATGTTCCTGACCTGCGCGACATGGCCCTCGCTGTCGAACGACATCAGGTTGCACACGCTCGCGGTGCCGCCGGAATCGAAGCAGTCGTTCACGATGCGCTGCAGGCCCAGGGTGCCGATGGCCCCGCTGATGTCCACGTCCCAGTAGTCCGCCGACAGCGAGAACCCCGGCAGCGATCGCGGTTGCAGCACCATGCCCCAGGTGTAGGTCTTGGAGGTCTCGGGGCCGAGTTCGGGGTTACCGCCCGTGCGGGTCGACACACCGTGCGTCTGGCTGACGCCGTCGACCACCCAGAACGGGTCGGTGATGCTGCCCACGCCGCCGGTCTGGTTGAAGCGCTCCAGCAGCGTGGCCGCGCGCAGGTCGCGCGACACCGTGCCGCGCAGGCGCAGGCCGTCGAGCACCTGCCAGTCCAGGCCCGTCTTCCAGGACCAGACGCCGCCGCTGCCCGAGTAATCCGCATAGCGCGCCGCGGCCAGCAGGTTGAGCTGCCCCGCGCCGGATTTCCGGCCAACAACGGCCACTTCCCACCGGTGAAG
>QGUX01000237.1 GCA_003242275.1 Pseudomonadota bacterium
TCACCAGCAGTTCCTCGCCGGCCGCCACTGCGCGCCCGGCCGCCGTACGCAGCTGCCACACATTGCCCGACACGGGCGCGCGCACGGCGATGCAGCCGGCCGGCAACTCCGCCGCCACGGGCGGCGGTGCGGGTTCGGCGACCGGCGCCTCGCTGACGCCGGCCGCCTTCCAGCGCTCGCGCTCCTCGCGGAAGGCAACCTGCTGGCGCGTGCGGAAAGCCGCGATGGAATCCGCATGCTGCGCCAGGAAGTGCCGGTAGTCGCCCAGCCGCAGCGTGGCGGGCTCGATGCGCAGCGGATATCCGCCCCACGGAAAGCGCTCGCGGATGGCCAGCAGCTCTTCCGCCTCGACCGGGAAGAAGCGGATCTGGTCGAAGAAGCGCAGCAGCCAGCGCTTGCCGCCGGTGAAGGCGCCACCCTCGCGGAAGCGGTTCCACATCTGCACCGTGCGGCCGACGAGCTGGTAGCCGCCCGGCCCTTCCATGCCGTACACGCACAGGTAGGCGCCGCCGATGCCCACGGCGTTCTCGGGTGTCCAGGTGCGCGCCGGGTTGTACTTGGTGGTGACCAGCCGGTGCCGCGGATCCAGCGGCGTGGCCACGGGCGCCCCGAGGTACACATCGCCCAGCCCCATGACCAGGTAGCTGGCGTCGAACACGATGCGGCGGACTTCCTCCACCGAGCCGAGGCCGTTGATGCGGCGGATGAACTCGATGTTGTCCGGGCACCAGGGCGCATCGGCGCGCACCGACTGCATGTAGCGCCCGGTGGCCAGGCGCACCGCCGGGTCGTTCCAGCTCAGCGGCAGGTGCACGACGCGTCCCGGCAACTCCATCCGCTCGATGTCGGGCATGCCACCGAGCACGTCGAGCACGTGCGCGAGCATGCGCCGCTGCGACACCCGCGCGGCGTCGAAGTGAACCTGCAGGGAACGGATGCCCGGCGTCAGTTCGAGCTGGCCGCGCAACGGGCGCTGCTGCAGTATGACCAGCAGCGCCTGCACCTGGAAGCGCAGCGCCAGATCCAGTTCAGGCGCACCGAACTCCACCAGCAGGTTGTCCTCGCCGCTCTGGCGGACCACCACCTCGGCACGGCGCACATCGGCCGGCAGGCGCGCGATCACGCCATCCGGCAATTCGCTGCGCCCGCGGACCGGCCGGCGTGTGCGGGCCGCATCCCCGGCGGCGGGCATGGGCGCGCGCCATGGATCGGCAATGAAGGCTTCCTGCTCCGCCAGCGCCCGGCGCGCGCCGGACACGCTCCAGCGCGTGAAGCGCACGCGGTCGCCGGGACGGAGCTGGCCCAGCTTCCACATCTGCGCCAGCGCCACCGTGGCCGGGCAGACGAAGCCGCCGAGGCTGGGACCATCCGGGCCCAGGATCACCGGCATGTCGCCGGTGAAGTCGATGCTGCCCACCGCGTAGGCGTTGTCGTGGATGTTGGAAGGATGCAGCCCCGCTTCGCCGCCGTCCGGCCGCGCCCATTCAGGCTTCGGCCCGGCAAGCCGCACGCCGGTGCGACTGGAGTTGTAGTGGACCTGCCATTCGCTGTCGTAGAAGGTCTCAAGGTAGGCGCGCGTGAAGAAATCCGGCGCGCCATGCGGTCCTTCGATGACGCCGATGGTCCAGACTTCCGGGAACCGCGGGCGGCGGTCCGGCGGCAGTGCCGATGGTCCGGCCGGTCCAGGCGGCGCAGTGACCTGCCCGTCTCCCTCCTTCACCTGCATCCACAGCACATCGCCTGCCCGCAGGGCGCGCCCGCCATGGCCACCGAACCCCCCGAGCGTGAAGGTGGCGCGGCTGCCCATGTATTCCGGCACGTCCAGCCCACCGGCGATCGCGAGGTATGCGCGTTGGCCGCGACCGGTGGTGGCGCCGATGGCCAGCGTCGACCCCGCCGGCACGGTGAACGCCTGCCACCACGCCACCGGCCGGCCGTCGAGCGCGGCCTCCATCGGGGCGCCGGTGAGCGCCACCACGGCCTGCTGCGCGAAGCGCAGCGTGGCGCCGGTGGCCGTCATCTCCAGGCCGGCCGCATCGGCATCATTGCCCACCAGGCGGTTGGCGAGGCGGAACGACAGCGCGTCCATCGGCCCGGATGGCGGCACGCCCACGTCCCATGCGCCGGTGCGCCCCGGCCAGTCCTGCACCGTGGTCATCGTGCCAGGTTCGATGACCTCGACCACGGGCAGGCTCACGTGGTGCGATGCGAGCAGCCGCGTGGTGGGCGCGCCCGCGACGAACTCCGGCAGGGACAGCACCGTCCGCAGCCAGGCCAGGTTGCTCTCGATGCCGCGCACGCGCGACTGCGCCAGGGCCGCATCCATCCGGGCCAGCGCCGCGCCCCGGTCGTCCGCGTGCACGATCACCTTGGCCAGCAGCGGATCATAGTGGCCGGTCACCTCGGCCCCCGTCTCCACCCAGCCGTCGACGCGCACGTCATCCGGGAAACGCACCTCGGTCAGCAGGCCGCCGCATGGCCTGAATTCCCGCAGCGGATCCTCGGCGTAGATGCGCGCCTGGATGGCGTGGCCGCGCGCCTCGAAACGGAAGCCCTCCGGCACCGGCCAGTCACCGGCCGCCACGCGCACCATCCACTCCACCAGGTCGATGCCGCCCACCTGCTCGGTGACCCCATGCTCCACCTGCAGGCGCGTGTTCACCTCGAGGAAGTAGAACTGGCCGGTGTCGGCGTCGTAGACGAACTCCACCGTGCCGGCTGAGCGGTACGACACGGCCGCGGCCAGCCGAAGCGCAGCCTGGTGGAGGCGCTCCCGCTCCTGCCGCGCCAGCCCCGGCGCGGGGGCCTCCTCGATCACCTTCTGGTTGCGACGCTGCAGCGAACAGTCGCGCTCGCCCAGCGCCACCACGCGCCCCTGGCCGTCGCCGAAGACCTGAACCTCGATGTGGCGCGCCCGCGCGATGTACTTCTCGACGAACACGCCGGCATTGCTGAAGTTGCCGGCGGCCAGGCGTTGCACGCCGGCAAACGCGGCCCTGAGCGCCGCGGCATCCGCGCATTGCTGCATGCCGATGCCCCCGCCACCGGCCGTGCTCTTCAGCATCACCGGATATCCGATCCGCTCCGCGGCAGCCAGCGCGGCGTTCACGTCTGCCAGCAGGCTGCTGCCCGGCAACAGTGGCAGGCCCTGCTCCCCCGCCAGTGCCCGCGCCGTGTGCTTCAGGCCGAACTGGGCGATCTGTGCCGGCGTCGGCCCGATGAAAGCGATTCCGGCAGCCTCGCAGGCTGCGGCGAAACCGGCGTTCTCCGACAGGAAACCGTAGCCGGGATGGATGGCCTGCGCGCCGCACTGCTTCGCCACCTCGATGATGCGTTCCGCCCGCAGGTAGCTCTGCGCGGCCGGCGCCGGCCCGAGGCAGAAGGCTTCGGAAGCCGCGCGCACGTGCGGTGCGTTGGCATCGGCCTCGGAGTACACCGCCACGCTGGCGATGCCCAGGCGATGCAGCGTGCGCTGGATGCGGCAGGCGATGGCGCCGCGGTTGGCGATCAGGACCTTGTCGAACACGGGCTGCGACCTCGAAGGGCAGCGGCCGGGTCGTCCCGGCCCTTACACCAGCACGGCGGGTCGTCCCGCCGGCCTGCCGCCTGTCACGCCGGGTCGCGGACGATCACGCGCACCGGCGTGGGGTTGTAGGCGTTGCAGGGATTGTTGAGCTGGGGACAGTTCGAGATCAGCACCCGAGCGTCCATCAGCGCCAGCAGTTCCACGTGCCGACCGGGCGCCGAGATGCCGTCGGCGAAGGTCAGGCCGCCCTCGGGCGTCACCGGCACGTTCATGAAGAAGTTGATGTTGGATGGCAGGTCGCGCCGCGTCAGGCCGGAATCCTCGCGCGCCAGCGCGGCGAGGAAGCTGTCCCGGCAGTTGTGCATGTGGCGCTTTTCCAGCGCGTAGCGCACCGTGTTGCTCTCGGCCGAGCAGGCACCCCCCAGGGTGTCGTGGCGCCCGCAGGTGTCCGACACGATGCGCAGCAGTGGCCGGTTGCGGTTCGACAGCAGCACGCTGCCCTCGGTCAGGTAGATGTTGCCCTGCGCGCGGATGGTGTTGGTGGCGCTGTAGTGCTCGCGGCCGTCGGCGGCGTTGTAGAACAGCGTATCCACGGCCTGGTTGCCCTCCAGGTCCACGATGCGCAGCAGCTGGCCGGCCCGCACGATACCCATCCACGGCTCGCCCGAGGGCACGATGGTGTCCACATGCACGGTACTCATGCGGCGCAGTACCTCTCGGTGTTGATGAAGCCGCGGGTGTTCTCCGGGCAGCGCGTGCGGCAGGGATCATCGGCTGCCACCGGCGGGGCGCTCCAGGCCTGCAGCAGCACCGGCGGCGGCGTCCACTGCGTCGAGGGATCGAGCGGATGCGGCCCGTTGTACAGGACGACGATGGCGTCCATCTCGAAGCGCAGGTCCACTGCGTCGCCGGCCCGCGAATGCCCCGGCGCGAAGTGCATGCGGCCGGATTCATCCACCCACACCTTGCTGAAGAAGTTCACGTTGGCGACGAGGTCACGTTCGCCCAGGCCGTACTTGCCCAGTTCCACCAGCAGGGACTCGCGCCCGCCCACGCGCCGCTCGTTGCGGTGCTGCTGGAACGAGGTGGCGCCGTAGCGCGCATCCACCATGGCCTGGTCGGTGAGCCCGCCGATGGGGTCGTGCCAGCCCAGCGTGTCGCCGGTGATGGAGCACAGGATGCGCCCCATGTCCGAGTAGCACACGCAGCCGGTCGTCAGGTGCGCGGTGTGCTGGGCCTTGAGCGTATCGGCCATGTTGTAGCGCTCGAAGGGCATCTCGCGGCTGTAGAACAGGGCCGCCACGTTGGCGCCCGCGCCGCCGGCCACCATGCGCAGCGCCATGCCCCGGCGCAGCACGCCGGACCAGTGCGCGCCGCCGCGCAGTTCCTCCTCCCATGCCGGCGTGATGACCGGCAATCCTTCACGCCTCACTTCCAGATCCTGTTGCACCATGTCGGGTCGATCGGGATGCAAGGCATGTACCAGCGCGCGCTGCGCCATTCGCGCGCAAATGGGTGGCCGGACCCCCGATCGGAGCCCCGCGGTGGTGCAGCCCTGCTGTGCGCTGCACGCAATGGGTGCATCAATGACCTTCCCGCGCGCTTCCTGCGCCCTCACGCACTTCCCTGCGGACGGCACACCAATTGCAGAACTGCGAGG
>QGUX01000238.1 GCA_003242275.1 Pseudomonadota bacterium
TCTCGCGCCGCGGCATGCACGAGTACTGCAGGTCGAAGGGCCTGGAGGTCGTCGAGGAGATCGGCGTGGGCAGCTACCGCCGTGGCCACGGTGTCGTGGCCCGCATCACTCCGTTCGTGGCGCGGATGATCAGCCTGCTGTCGCTGGGCCGCATCCACGACCGCTACGTGGACCGCACGCTGGTCGCCCGCAAGCCGGAGGTGAGGTGAGCATGCCGCCACACGTCTGCTTCGTGGGACTGGGCAACCTGCCCGTGCTGGCGCCGGAATTCGGCAACCACGGCGCGGGCGGCGAGGAGCTGCAGCACACGCTGCTGGCGCGCGCGCTGGCGCGGCGCGGCTACCGCGTGTCGATGATCGTCGGCGACTACGGCCAACCTGACGGCGCTTCGTGGGACGGCGTCACCACGCACATCGCCTACGATCCGGCCGCCGGCCTTCCCGGCCTGCGCTTCGTGCACCCGCGCTGGATCGGCCTGTGGTCGGCGGCGCGCCGTGCCGACGCCGACATCTACTACGTGAGCTGTGCCGGCATGCAGGTGGGCGAACTGGCCCTGTTCGCGCGCCGGCACGGCCGCCGCGTGGTGTTCCGCGTGGCCCATGACGACGACTGCGTGCCGCACCGGCTGGTGGCGCGGCTGGACGCCGGCGGACTGCGCTTCTGGCTGCATACCTCGCTCTACCGGTACGGACTGGCCCACGCCGATGCGGTGCTGGTGCAGAGCAGCCGCCAGCACAGGCTGCTGAAGGAGCACTTCGGCCGCGAAGCAACCATCGCGACCATGCTGGTGGAACCGCCGCGACGCGTGCCGGACTTCGCCGCGCGCGACATCGACGTGCTGTGGGTCAACAACATCCGCGCGTTCAAGCGGGCCGACCTGGCGGTGGACCTGGCCGGCATGCTGGACGGGCTCCGCATGCACATGATCGGCGGGGCGCAGCCGCGCTTCGAATCGCTGTACGCGGACATCGAGCGCCGCGCCGCCGCCCTGCCCCACCTCACCTTCCATGGACCCGTGCCCTACCACCAGGTCAACGGGTTCTATGAACGCGCACGCGTGTTCGTGAACACCTCCGATTCGGAGGGCTTCCCGAACTCGTACCTGCAGGCCTGGGCGCGCGGCGTGCCGGTGGTGGCCTTCTTCGACCCGGACGGCGTGATCGCCCGGGAGGGGCTCGGCCGCGCCGTGCGAGGCCTGGCCGAAATGCAGCAGGCCGTGCGTGAGCTGGCCGGGAATCCGGCGGCCTGGCAGGCGGCCAGCCAGCGCTGCCGCGCCTTCATGGCGCGCGAGTACGGCGAGGACCGCATCCTCGCGCCTTACATGTCCGCCTTCGACGAGGTCGCGCCGCGGGCCGCCCGCGCTCCGATGATGGCCCGGTAAGCCTCCACCATCGCATCGAAAGAAAACTCGCGCGCGGCGCGCAGCCGTGCCGCCGCACCCATGCCAAGGACGAGGCCCGGATCCGACGCCAGCTTCCGCAATGCGTCGCCCAGCGCCGGTTCGTCGCCGGCCGGAACGATGAACCCCTCGGCTCCGTCCTCGATCATTTCCCGGGCGCCACCGATGTCGGTCAGCACCACCGGCCGACCCATCGCCATGGCTTCCAGCGCCGCGTTCGAGAAGGTCTCCACCGAGGTGGAGGGCAGCGCGAACACGTCCATGGCGGCCAGCGCGTCGCGAACATCCAGCATCTCGCCCGCCAGCGTCACCCGTTGCGCCACGCCGCGCCCGTGGGCCGTGGCAAGCAGCGCGTCCCGCTCGGGCCCGTCACCGGCCAGCAGCAGGTGGGCGTCGACCCCGCCGGCGCACAGCCGCTCCAGCACGCGCACCAGCGCGCACTGGTTCTTCTCTGGCGCCAGCCGGCCGACGCTGCCGATCACGAACCGCCGCGGCGGAATCGACAGGCGACTGCGTGCGTCCATCACCGACCCGGCGCCCGCGCCGGCGAAGCGCGCGGTGTCCACGCCGTTGTGGATCACGCAGGAGGCGGTGGCGGCAAGGCGGTAGCGGCGCAGCCACTGCTCGCGCTGGCGGCTGGAGCCGAACACCAGCAGGTCGGCGCCACGCAGCAGCGGCGCGTAACCCAGCATGAACAGGCGGTCACGACGGCGCACGAAGGTGGTGGTGTTGACCAGGGCCACCACCCGCGGATGCGCCAGGCCGCTGCCGTGCAGCGCCCAGCGCAGGTAGAACAGCGCGAACAGGTCGACGGCGAAGACGGTGCCGGGACGCTGCTGCACGAGGATGCGACGCAATGCCCGCGCCACGCGCGGCGAGACACGATGGCGGCGATCCAGCGTCCACAGCGGCAGGTGCGCCAGCGCCTCCCGCAGGGTGTACGGTGCTCCCAGCGCGCAGAGGCCGACGCAGGTGCCGCCGGCGGCGAGCGCCGTGGCGACGCGGGCGACCTTCCTCTCCGAGCCGCCCATGCGCAGCGCGCTGAGGACGAACAGGGCGTCCCCGGCGCCGGGAACCGGCATCGATGGCCTGGCGGACGTCAATCGCGGATCCCGATCAGGCGCACTTCGAGCACGCGTCGCAGCACCGGCATGCCGGCCACGCGCCGCGACAGCGGGCGCGGCAGCGCTTCCACCAGGCGCTCCAGCGCGCACAGGGCCCACGGTGGCACCTCGAACTGCAGGCCGCGCACGCGCACCAGTGCGCGCAGCCGGGCGAAGCCTGCCCGATGGAAGGCCGCCACAAGGTCGGCATATGAGTACTCGCGCAGATGGAAGCCGTGCGCGACCTCGTCGATGCCGCGCGACACGTCATGCGGCCCGTTCAGGCGGTTGGGTGTGATGCACAGGTACATTCCGCCTGGCGACAGCGCGGCGTGGATGTTGCGCAGCTGTTCCATGGCGTCGTCCGGATGCAGGTGCTCCATGAGCTGGTTGGAGAAGACCAGCGTGGCGCGCACCGGGACCGAGACGCCGTCGGAGAGGACCGGCTCCAGGTTGGGTGCCGACTGGGCTGCGCTGGCCATCACCGTGGGCGAGACGTCGATGGCCCACGCCTTGCGCACCATCCGGGGGACGCGGGCGGTGAACACGCAGTCGCGGGGCCCGATCTGGGCAAACTCGGTGTCCGGCTCCAGGTACGGACGCAGCGTGTCCAGCAGTTCGCGGATCGCCAGCTCCCGCTCCTCCGTCCGGTCACGGGCCGAAAGCTGGGAATGCCAGGGGACCTCGCGGAAGAGCTGCTCGTACAGGTCCGTGTACAGGCTGGCACGCTCGGCGCGCGTGGATTGCAGCAGGCGCCGCGCGAGGCCGGTCTCCACGCGATAGTGGTGCGCCACGGCTGGATCAGCGAGTCGGCTGGAGCGGCTCATGGGATGTCACATTGCGGACCGGCAGCCATGTTTGGACGTCGCCCACCCCGGATCAATTCCCCGGCGCTCGGGTGCGCCGTAGGACGAATCCGGCCTGCGCTCCTGCGGACCGACCCGAGCGCCGGCGGTGCGCGGCGCAGCAGCGCGTGTCGCACGATCGGTACATCAGCCACCCGCGGCCTTAACACAGGTTAAGGATCGCCGGTCTCCCTGATGCGCCAAACCCTTAAATGCGTCCCGCCGTCTTCTCCATCCTCGCGGCGCGGGTATCCTCACCGCCACCTGGCCCTGCACGGCGTGGAAGACGGAAGCGACGGACGGGCCAGGCGGTGTCGTCGTTCATCAACAGATTGCGACACCACGGACGGTGCCCCTAGCTTTGTCCGCGTGATTCGGCGCAGGGAAGGATTCCGCGCTGTTCAGTCACGCAATGGCTGAAACTCCAGACGGGATCCACATCCATGCAGACAGTGGCGCATTCCGCCTCGACGGTCCGCCGGGGAGTCCTCCTCGGCACCTTCCTTTCCATGGCCACCGCACTCTGTGCCACGCCGGCCAGGGCCGTGCCGGTGATTCCCGGCGCCGCCGGCCACGGCATCGAGACGCCCGCCGGGCGCGGCGGCACGGTGTACAAGGTCACCAACCTCAACGAGGAAGGCCCGGGCTCGCTGGGCGCCTGCGTGGCCGCCTCGGGACCGCGCGTGTGCGTGTTCGAGGTGTCGGGCACGATCAGGCTCACGAAGGACCTGAAGATCAAGAATCCCTACATCACCATCGCCGGCCAGACGGCGCCCTCGCCGGGCATCATGCTGCGCGGCGGCGGCCTCTGGGTGATGGCCTCGCACGTTCTGGTGCAGCACCTGCGTGTTCGCCCGGGCGATGACCCAGGCGGCCCGGATCCGGAGAACCGCGACGCCCTGGTGATCGACTCCACGGCCGCCAATCCGGTGACCAACGTGGTGATCGACCACTGCTCCTTCCAGTGGTCCATCGACGAGATGGCGTCCGCGTACTGGAACTGGCGGGACATCACGCTCTCGCACAACATCTTCGCCGAGGCGCTGCACGATTCGCTGCACCCGAAGGGTCCGCACGGCTACGGCGTACTGTTCGGCTACCAGAACGCCGGCGCGGTGACCATGGTGGGCAACCTGCTGGCGCACATGGCCGACCGCAACCCGCTGTCGATCGCGCCGAAGCTGGTGATGGTGAACAACGTCGTCTACAACCGGCGCACCTACGACACCGACCTGCAGGGTCGCGGCGGCGTGGTCACGGAGAACTCCATCGTCGGCAACGTCTACATCCGCGGCAAGGATTACACCAACGGCAAGGTCGGGCCCATCCAGGTGGGCGGCTACACCTTCCCGCTGCTGGCGGGCAGCAAGGTGTACGTGGCGGACAACCAGGCAGAGGGCGCCACCAGCGATCCGTGGTCCATCGTCACGTTCAGCGCGCTGCAGGTGCAGGCCGGACTGCCGGTCAAGCTGACCTCGAAGCCCTCGTGGCCGGCGGGCCTGGTGGCCAGGCCCACGGCCAATGACGCGGTGCTGAACTGGGTGCTGGCCTCGGCCGGCGCCCGTCCGCTCGACCGGGACCCGGTGGACGCGCGCATCGTCCGGCAGGTGCGCGAGCGCGGCGGCCAGATCATCAACTGCGTGGCGGCCGACGGCAGCGCACGCTGCCAGAAGAATGCCGGCGGCTGGCCGGTGCTGGCCCAGAACCACCGCGCGCTGACGCTGCCGTCCAATCCGAACCAGGTGAACAGCGACGGCTACACCAACCTCGAGAAGTGGCTGCACGGAATGGCTGC
>QGUX01000012.1 GCA_003242275.1 Pseudomonadota bacterium
TTTGGTGAGGCTGCCGGCAATCTGCTGCAGTTTGGGGAAGGCGCTGCCAGGCTTGGGGTTGAAGGCGCCCCGGTCGCGGATCAGCAGGTGGTAGGCCCCCACGTAGGTGGCCTTCTGGCCACCCTGGTCCTGGCCCAGCGTGGCCTCCAGACGCCGCACGGCCTCCTCGCCGTACAGTGCGTACAGCCGGGGCAGGTACTCCTCGACGAAGTAGCGCGTGTCAAAGGTGGTCTCGGGCGGTGGCCCCCCGCCGCCCCGGGGTGGCGGACCGCCCCGTCCGGCCGGCAGGGGCCCCATGGCCATCGGCTTCGCGGGATAGAGCAGGGAGAACACCTGGTCGCCCTGCGACACGGTGCCGCGAGGTTCGCCCAGCTCCAGCGCCACACGCTCCACGGTCACCAGGCGGTTGCCGCGGGAAGCGGCGTCGAGGTCCTTGTTGATGCGCTCGGCATTGGCGGCGAGCCTCTGGCCGAACGCGGGCACGTCGAGGATCCACATCGTGGACATGGCCAGCATCGCCGGCGGCATGCCGGTGGAGGAACTGGCCGCGGTGCGCACCTCGATGCGTTCGACGCTCCCGCCGTAGATTTCCTTCAGCAGCGGGAGGTGCTTCCTGACGTACTTGTCGGCATCGAACTTCGCGCGGCCGCCGCCCGGGAACAGCACCGTCATGGACAGCGCGGCCGGGGGCCGGGACGCTGCGTCCTGGGCCCTGGCAAGGCCCGCCAGCATCTGGCCGGCGGCCGTGCCCGCCAAGGCATGGCAGGTTGCGGCGAGCACGGATCGCCTCGACACGCCTCCCTTCATCACTCCCCCTTGCTTCGATGGCACCAGCCGCTCCCTCGGCCGGACCCGTCATTTTCGAGGGAGGATAAACCCCGACCGTCCATGCGGCAAACACCGTGGGACCGTGGGTGACCGGTTCGGTTAGCGCACCGCTGCCGCGTTCGTGCTTGCCGCGTCAGTCGAGAATGCCGGCCAGTCCGGCGATGAAGGCCCACTGCTCGGCCACCTCGAGGAACTGGCGGAAGCGGCCCGACTTGCCGCCGTGGCCCGCCTCCATGTTGACGCGGAACACCAGCGGATTCGAGTCTGTCTTCATCGCGCGCAGCTTCGCCACCCACTTGGCCGGCTCGAAGTACTGTACCTGGCTGTCCCACAGCCCCGTGCCCACGTACATCGCCGGATAGGCCTTGCGCTCCACGTTGTCGTAGGGCGAGTAGCCGAGCATGTACTCGTAGTACTGCTGCTCGCGCGGGTCGCCCCACTCGTCGTACTCGTTGGTGGTGAGCGGGATGCTCTCGTCCAGCATCGTGGTGACGATGTCCACGAACGGAACCAGCGCGATCAGTCCGCAATAATCCTCCGGGGCCATGTTGGCCACCGCGCCCATCAGCAGGCCCCCGGCGCTGCCGCCGCGCGCGAACACCCGGCCGCGGTCGGCATAGCCCGCGGCGGCGAGATGGCGCGTCACGTCGATGAAGTCGTTGAAGGTGTTGCGCTTGTCGAGCAGCTTGCCCGCCTCGTACCAGGAACGCCCCAGCTCCTGCCCGCCGCGCACGTGCGCGATCGCATAGACGAAGCCCCGGTCCAGCAGCGACAGCAGCGGAATTGAGAAGCGCGGGTCGCTGGAGATGCCGTAGGCGCCATAGGCGTACTGCAGCAGCGGGGCGCTGCCGTCGCGGCGGAAGCGGTCGCGCCGGTACACCAGCGACACCGGCACGCGCGTGCCGTCGCGCACCGTCACCCACAGGAACTCGGTGGCGTAGTCCTCGGGGCGGAAATCGCCCAGCACGGGTTCGCGCTTCAGCAGCGTGCGCTCGCCGGTGGCCACGTCGAAGTCGTACGTGGTGACCGGCGTGGTGAGCGAGGTGTAGAGATACCGCACCTTGCCGGTGTCGATCTCCGGATTCTGGCCGAGCTGGATGGCGTACGAGGGTTCGTCCGCGCCGATCAGGAATTCGCGCCCGCCCTGCCAGTCGCGGACGCGCACGTTCAGCAGCCCGCCGGAGCGTTCCTCCACGGCGAGGAAGTCGCGGAACACCTCGAAGCCCTCGATGAAGGCGTCCTCGCGGTGGGGAACGAGCTCGCGCCAGCGCTCCCGGTACGGCAGGTCCTCCTCGCGCGCCTCGACGATACGGAAGTTCTTCGCCTGCCAGTTGGTGAGCAGGATCCAGCGGCCGTCGAGGTGCTCGGCCTGGTACTCATGGTCACGCTCGCGCGGCAGCAGCACGCGGAAAGGCAGCACCGGGTCGTCCGCGGCCGCCACCTGGTATTCGGTCGACACCGTGGAGGAAGACACGATCAGCAGGAAGCGGTCGTCCTTGGTGCGGCCGACGCCGGTGTAGAAGGCCGGATCCTCCTGCCGGTACACCAGCACGTCGGCGGACGGGTCCGTGCCCAGCACGTGGCGGAACACCTTGTCGCCCAGCAGGGTCACCGGGTCCTTGGCCACGTACAGCAGCGTGCGGCTGTCGGCCGCCCACACCGCGCCCGGCTCCACGTTCGGGACGGCGTCGGCCAGCATCTCGCCGGTGACGAGGTCCTTCACGCGCAGCACGAACTGCCGGCGTCCCACCGTATCCTCGGTGAAGGCCAGCAACCGGTTGTCCGGGCTGACGTCCCAGGAGCCCACCTGGTAGAAGTCGTGCACCGCCGCCAGCGCGCTGACGTCGAGCATCACCTCCTCGGGCGCGTCCATGCTGCCCCTGCGGCGGGCGTGGATCGGGTAGTTGGCGCCGGTCTCGTAGCGCGAGTAGTACCAGTAGCCGTTGCGCCGCCACGGCACGCTCATGTCGTCCTGGCGGATGCGGCCGATGATCTCCTGGTAGATGCGCTCCTGCAGCGGCTTCAGCGGCGCGAGCACCGCGTCGGTCCAGGCGTTCTCCGCTTCGAGGTACGCCAGCACCTCCGGGTCCGAACGCGTGTCGTCGCGCAGCCAGTAGTACGGATCCTCGCGCGTGCCATGCGGGGATTCGACCCGGTGGGGCCTGGCGGCCGCCACCGGGGGCTGCGCGGGCGCGCTCATCCGGCCAGGCGCGCGAGGCGCGCCTTCAGGCGCGGGTACACCCGGTACGCGTTCTCCTCGAAGATCTTCCTGCGGTCCGCGTCGGAGATCGCGGCGGCGTCGATGTAGCGCCTGGTGTCGTCGAAGTAGTGGCCGGTGGTCGGGTCGATGCCGCGCACCGCACCCACCATCTCCGAGCCGAACAGGATGTTGTCGGCCGGGATCACCTTCAGCAGCAGGTCGATGCCGGGCTGGTGGTACACGCAGGTGTCGAAGAACACGTTCTTCATCACGTGCGTCTCCAGCGGCGGGCGCTTCATGTCCTGCGCCAGGCCCCGGTAGCGGCCCCAGTGGTACGGCACCGCGCCGCCGCCGTGCGGGATGATCAGGCGCAGGTTCGGGAAGTCGGCGAACAGGTCGCCCTGGATGAGCTGCATGAACGCCGTGGTGTCGGCGTTGATGTAGTGCGCGCCGGTGGTGTGGAAGCACGGGTTGCAGGAGCCGGAGACGTGGATCATGGCCGGCATGTCCAGCTCGCACAGCTTCTCGTAGATCGGGTACCAGTAGCGGTCGGTCAACGGCGGGGAGTTCCAGTGGCCGCCCGACGGATCCGGCGTGAGGTTGGCGCCGATGAAGCCCATGTCGGCGCAACGCTGCAGTTCCTTCACGCTGGCGTCGAGCGGGGCGCCCGGGGACTGGGGCAGCATGCACACGCCGACGAAATTCTTCGGGTACAGGTCGACCACGCGCGCGATCAAATCGTTCTGGATCTGCGACCACTCGATGCTGGTGGCCTCGGTGCCGATGTGGTGGCCCATGGTGGAGGCGCGCGGCGAGAAGATGGTGAGGTCGGAGCCGCGCTCGCGCTGGAGCTTCAGCTGCGCCTTCTCCAGGCTCTCGCGGATGGCGTCGTCGCTGACCTTCAGCGACTCGCGCGAGGGCGTCTGCACCGGGTCCTTCAGCGCGGCCTTCTGGGCCTCGCGGAAGTCGGTGAAGGCCTGGGGAGCGGTGGTGTAGTGTCCGTGACAGTCGATGATCATCGCGTGCGCCCGTTGTTCGTGTTGGCGGGGAAAGGTGAGCCGCGGATGATACCCCAGCCCGCCGCCGGGGGCGGCCTGCCCCCTTTTCCGGCGCGATGCGGTAAGGTTCGCCGCCTATGGAAAACATCACCTCCCCCGCTTCCGCAAAGCGCCCCGTCGGGCAGGGCCCGGCGGCCGTTTCCCCCATCGGCTTCGGCTGCATGGGCCTGGTCGGCTGGTATGGCCAGCGCAACGACGAGGAGGCCCGCGCCACCCTGCTGGCCGCCGTCGAGGCCGGCGTGGACCACTACGACACCGCCGCCAGCTACCAGCTCGGCGAGAACGAGAAATTCGTCGGCTCGGTCCTGAAACCCTTCCGCCAGAAGCTGTTCATCGCCACCAAGTGCGGGCTTTCCAGGAGCCCCGACGGCGGCGCGCTGGTGGACAACCGGCCCGGGACCATCCGCGCCTCCTGCGACGCCAGCCTGGCGCGCCTGGGCACCGATTACATCGACCTGTTCTACCTGCACCGCATCGACAAGACCGTGCCGATCGAGGAGTCGGTGGGCACGCTGGCCGAGCTGGCAAAGGCCGGCAAGATCCGTTATGCGGGCCTGTCGGAGTGCAGCGAGGCCACGCTTCGCCGCGCCTGCAAGGTGATGCCTGTCGCCGCCGTGCAGAGCGAGTACTCGATCTGGTCGCGCGATCCCGAGGACGGGGTGCTCAAGGCCTGCGAGGAGCTCGGCGTGACCTTCGTGTCCTACAGCCCGCTGGGGCGCGGCTTCCTGGCCGGCAACTTCAGCAAGGCCGGCGAGCTGCCCGAGGGCGACCATCGCCGCAACCATCCGCGCTTCCAGGAGGAGGCCGCGGCCAACAACCAGCGGCTGGTGGAGGCCATCCGCGAGATCGGCGCCGGCATGGGCGCCACCCCGGCGCAGGTCGCCATCGCCTGGGTGCTGTCGCGCTCGCCGCGCGTGGTGACCATCCCGGGCATGAAGAGCCGCCGGCACCTGGCGGACAACCTGGGCGCCGCGGCCGTCAGGCTGACCGGGGCACAGGTGGCGCGCCTGGACGAACTGGCGAAGCTGGTGATCGGCGAGCGCCACCCGCCGGCGATGATGAAGATCCTGGACCGCTGAGGGCGGCCTGGAAGACAAAGGGGCCGCCGGTGACGGCGGCCCCTTCTTCGTGCCCGGCGGGCGCCCTACAGCAGCGACTTCTCGATCTTGTCGAGCGTGCGGTAGGCCGGCAGCACCTGCTTCACGCTGGCGTTGGGCTCGCGGCCTTCCTTGATGGCCGCGAAGAACTCGCGGTCCTGCAGCTCGATGCCGTTCATCGACACGTCGACCTTGGACACGTCGATCTGCTCGTTCTTGCCGTTGAACAGGTCGTCGTAACGGCAGATGTAGGTGCCGTTGTCGCAGATGTAGCGGAAGAACGTGCCCAGCGGGCCGTCGTTGTTGAACGACAGCGACAGGGTGCAGATGGCGCCGGAGGGCACCTTCATCTGGATGCTCATGTCCATCGCGATCTTGAGGTCGGGATGGAACGGGCCCTGCACGCCGCGGGCGACCGAGGCCTCCTCGCCGGTCTGGTACTGGAACAGGTCGACCGTGTGCGCGGCGTGGTGCCACAGCAGGTGGTCGGTCCAGGAGCGCGGCTTGCCCAGCGCGTTCATGTTGGTGCGGCGGAAGAAGTAGGTCTGCACGTCCATCTGCTGGATCTTCAGCTCGCCGGCCAGGATCTTCTTCCTGATCCACTGGTGGCTGGGATTGAAGCGGCGGGTATGGCCGCACATGGCCACCAGGCCCGTCTTCTCGGCCACGCGCACCACTTCCTCGGCGTCGCGCAGGTTGTCCGCCAGCGGGATCTCCACCTGCACGTGCTTGCCGGCCTCCATGCACTGGATGGCCTGGCGGGCGTGCAGCTGCGTGGGCGTGGCCAGGATCATGGCCTCCAGGCCGGGCTGTTTCAGGCTCTCGGCAAGGTCGCCCGTGTAGTGCGGAATGCCGAATTTCTCGGCCACTTCGCGCGTGGATTCCTGGTTGCCGCCGGTGAGGGTGATGACCTCGATGCCGGGAATGTTGCGGATCGCCTCCAGGTGCTTGACACCGAAAGCGCCCTGACCTGCAAGTCCTATCTTCATGTGGTGAACCTCGAACGTTGAACGGGTATCTTACCCGACCATGATCGATTTCGACGCCCCCTACCGACTCCTGATCGACGGCGAGCTGGTCGAGACGGCCGGCACGCTCGAGGTCGTCAACCCCGCCACCGGCGCCGTTTTCGCCCGCTGCCCGTCCGCCGGCCCCGCCGAACTGGACGCCGCGGTGGCGGCCGCGAGGCGTGCGTTTCCGGCCTGGCGCGACCTCTCCTTCGAGGAGCGCGCCGGCTACGTCGAGCGCATCGCCGCCGCGCTGCAGGAGCACAAGGAGCCGCTGGCGCGCCTCTTGACCCTGGAGCAGGGCAAGCCGCTGTCCCAGTCCCGCGACGAGATCGCCCGTGCCAGCACCCTGTCGGTGGGCATGACGAGGATCCGCATCGAGCCCGAGCTGATCCAGGATGATGCGCAGCGGCGCATCGAGCTGCGCTTCAGGCCGCTGGGCGTGGCCGGCATCATCACGCCGTGGAACGCGCCCGTGAACCTGGCCGCCGGCCCGCTGGCCTCGGCGCTCTACACCGGCAACTGCGCCATCATCAAGCCCTCGCCATTCACGCCGCTGACCACGCTGCGCATCGGCGAGATCATCCGCGGCATCGTGCCGCCGGGCGTGGTCAACGTGCTGGCGGGTGGTGACGAACTCGGCGCGCTCATCACCGCGCATCCCGGCATCGACAAGATTTCCTTCACCGGCTCGGTGGCCACGGGCAAGAAGGTGATGGCCGCGGCCGCCGGCACGTTGAAGCGCGTGACGCTGGAGCTGGGCGGCAACGACGCGGCCATCGTGCTGCCCGACGTGGACGTGGCCGACGTGGCGAAGAAGCTGTTCTTCGCCGCCACCGTCAACAGCGGCCAGGTGTGCATGGCGGTCAAGCGCATCTACGCGCACGAGGACATCTACGACGCGCTGTGCGCCGCGCTGGCCGAGGAGGCCCGCAAGGCCCGCGTGGGCGACGGCCTCGATCCGGACACCACCCTGGGGCCCATCCAGAACCGCCGCCAGTACGAGCGCGTGTGCGAACTCAAGGCCGATGCGCTCGGGCACGGCAAGGCGGCGGAGGGATCCGCCCCCCGCGGCGGCGGCTACTTCGTCGCGCCCACGGTGGTGACCGGAATTTCCGAATCCGACCGGCTCGTGGCCGAGGAGCAGTTCGGGCCGGTATTCCCCGTGCTCAAGTTCCGCGACGTGGAGGACGCCATCCGCCGCGCCAACGACACGCGCTACGGCCTGTCCGGCTCGGTGTGGAGCCGCGACATCCAGCGTGCGGCCGGGATCGCCGCGCGGCTGGAAGTGGGCACCGCGTGGGTCAACCAGCACCGCCACACCGCCGCCGACGTGCCCTTTGGCGGCGCCAAGGAATCGGGCATCGGCCGCACCTATTCGCGGCGCGGGCTCGAGGCCTACCTGGAGCCGCAGGTCATCAGCATCCTGAAGGCCTGAGCCATCGCTGCCGGGTGCAGCCGTTCATTGGGCTGCCCCGCCGCGGGTGATAGGCTTGGCCTGATGACTTCCGTGATCCGCCAGCGCCTGCTGGCCCCGATGGCGTCGCTGGCCCTGCTGGCACTCGTCGCCTGTGCGGGCAGTACCGTCCAGGTCCCGGCCACGCAGGAAGCAGCCACGCCCTGGCGCCTTGCAGGGCAGGCCATGGTCGTGGCTGCCGACCGGCGCGCGGTGGAGGCGGCCCTCGACGTGCTTCGCGAGGGCGGCAGCGCGGTGGATGCCGCGATCGCGGCGCATGCGGTGCTCGGGCTGGTGGAGCCGCAGAGCTCGGGCCTGGGCGGTGGCGGCTACATGGTGGTGCACCATCGCGCCAGCGGCCGTACCCTCGTCTTCGACGGCCGCGAGACCGCGCCCGCCGCGGCCACGGCCGATTACTTCACCGTCAACGGCGAGAACCTGGGATTCATCCAGGCCGTCCAGTCGGGCCGCTCGGTGGGCGTGCCCGGCACCGTCGCGCTGTACAAGGCGGCGCACGAGCGCTTCGGCCGCCTGCCCTGGGCGCGCAACTTCGAGGCCGCGATCCGCCTGGCGGAGGAAGGCTTCATCGTCTCGCCGCGCCTGGCGAACTCGCTGGGACCGCGCTTCCAGAACGGGCCCCTGGGACGCAATCCGGCCTCGGCGGCGTATTTCTTCCCCAGCGGCCGGCCGCTGGCCGCGGGCGACCGCCGCACCAACCCCGACTACGCCGCGACGCTGCGGCGCGTGGCGGCCGAGGGACCCGCCGCGTTCTACACCGGCCGCATCGCCGAGGACATCGTCGCGGCCGTGCGCGCCGGCGAGATCCCCGGCGCGATGACGCTGGCCGACCTCGCCGGCTACCACGTGCTCGAGAAGCCGGCGCTGTGCGGGCCGTTCCGCGTGTACCTCATCTGCTCGGCGCCGCCCTCTTCGTCCGGCGGCGTGGCGATGAACCAGATCATGTCGCTGTACGAGGCGATCACGCGCCGCTCGGGCGCCGCCTCGCACGCGGAAAAGCTGCGCGACTTCGTGCTGGCGGAGCAGCTCGGCTATGCCGACCGCGACCATTACGTCGCCGATCCCGACCATGTGCGCGTACCCGTCGAGGACCTGCTCGATCCGCGCTACATCGAGCATCGGGCGCAGGGCGGATTCAAGCCCGGTGATGCGCCGCAGCCCGGCGACCCGGGGGCATTGCTGCACGGCGAGCCGGTGATCGACCTGTGGGGGCGCGCCGCCGGCGTCGACCAGCCCGGCACCACGCACCTGTCCATCGTGGACTTCGACGGCAATGCCGTGTCGCTGACGGCGACGGTCGAAGGGCCCTTCGGCTCCTCGCGCTGGACGCATGGCTTCGTGCTGAACAACCAGCTCACCGACTTCACGCGGCCGGCCACGCTGAACGGCCGGCCGGTGGCCAATGCGCCCGGCCCGGGCAAGCGGCCACGCTCCTCGATGTCGCCCACCATCGTGTTCGATGCCGCCGGCGATGTGTTCATGGTGACCGGTTCGCCCGGCGGCAATTCCATCATCGGCTACGTCGCCAAGTCGCTGGTGGCGGTGCTCGACTGGGGCGCCAGCGCACAGGAGGCCGCCGCGCTGCCGAACATCGTGGCGCGCGGGCCGGCGGTCAGCGTCGAGACCGCCACGGATGCCGGCCGCGAATGGTCGGCGCTGCTGTCGCAGGCCGGCTTCCAGGTGCGCGAGGTCAGCGGCGAGAACTCCGGCCTGCACCTGATCGTGGCGCGCGGCGACCGGCTGGAAGGCGGCGCGGACCCGCGCCGCGAGGGCGTGGCGCTCGGGATCCGCCGCTAGCCCGGCTGGCCGCCCTCCCCCTCGCGCTTCCTGCGGCGCGCCACTGCGGCGCGGATCAGCAGCATCGCCGTGATCGGCGCCGACATCACGATGAACACCGAGATCAGGATCTCGTGGATCACCGGCCGCCCCAGCATGCCCGAGGACACCAGCATCGAGGCGATCAGCACCGAACCGGCGCCGAGGGTATTGCCCATGGCCGGCGGATGCATGCGGGCGAAGAAGTCGGGCAGGCGCAGCAGGCCGATGGCGCCCACCAGCGCCAGCGTGCCGCCGGTCACCAGCAGCACCGCCGCCGGCAGCGCGGCCCAGGCGGGAACGTCCAGGCCGTTCATGGCTCGATCACCTCCCCGCGCAGCAGGAACTTGGCCAGCGCGATGCTGCTGACGAAACCGAACAGCGCGATCAGCAGCGCCATGTCGAAGTACACGCCCGAATGCGAGCGGATGCCCAGCATCAGCAGCGTCAGCATGCCGTTGATGTACATGGTGTCGAAGGCCAGCACCCGGTCCTGCGCCGAGGGGCCGAGGAACAGCCGCACCAGCGCCAGCATCATCCCCACCATGAAGCACAGCGCGGCGTAGAACGCGGCCATGTCGAGCAGCGAGTCCATCATTCGAAGATCCTCATCAGGCGGCGCTCGTAGCGCTGCTGGACCAGCCTGATCCAGTACTGCTCGTCGACGAGGTCGAGCACGTGCAGGCGCAGCGTGCCGCCGTCCGGCGAGGTCCCCACCCACACCGTGCCCGGCGTGCAGGTGATGATCATCGCCAGCACGGCCAGGCCGTGCGGGTCGCGCAGCCGGATCGGGATGTCGACGAAATCGGTGTTGATGCGGCGCCGCCCGTGCAGACCCAGCACGATGCGCGCGACGCCGATGTTCGAGCGCACGATGTCGTACAGCACCACGAACAGCAGCGCCACGGCCACGTCGATGCGCCGCACGCGCGCGCGCAGCGGCCGCAGCGTCGAGCCGGCCCAGGCCAGACCCGCGCCGATGGTGACTCCCAGCACGATGTGCCCGGGCGACACACTCTGGTTCAGCAGCAGCCACAGCACCGTAAGTCCCAGCACCAGCGTCGGCGAGATGCTGCGCGCGAAGTTGCGGATCATGGCGCCTCCCCGGTCTGCAGGCCGCCGTCGCGCTCGGCCAGCACCACGCGGATGTAGGTATCCGGCTGGTGCAGCGAGCGCGCCGCGGAGGCCAGGTACTGCGTCACCGGACCGGTCCACACCGACAGCGACAGGCACACCAGCACCAGCAGCGCCACCGGCGCGGCCTCGAGCACCCGCAGCCGCGGCGTCACCCGCGCCGCGCCCCAGAACAGCCGCATGCCCACGCGCGAGAGGCCGATGACCGCCGTGAGCCCGGACAGCAGCACCGCCCCGCAGTACAGCCATACCTTCGCGTCGCCGGTCTGCGGCACGGACTTCACCGCCGCCGACAGCACCGCGAGCTTGCCCACGAAACCGGGCAGCGGCGGCAGTCCCGCCACCAGCAGCACGCAGCAGACGAACATCAGGCCGAGGAAGGCCATGGTCGCGGGAATGGGAATGCCGATCTCCTCGTCATCGTCGCGGTACACCGACGGCGCCTTGATGCCATAGGCCACGTAGATGGGCTGGCTCTGCGCCGTCATGTCCTCGTCCACGTCGGTGGACGGATCGGTGATGCGCGTGCGGTCGGTCATGCCGGTGAGCATGAAGAAGGCGGCCGAGGTGAGCACCGAGACCACCATGTAATACATCACCGGCGCGGTCAGCGCATCCTGCTGCAGGCCCAGCGCCGCCAGCAGGATGCCCATGGAGGCCAGCACCGAATAGGCCACCAGCCGCGCCAGGTGCTTGGCGCCCAGCATGGCGATCGAGCCGGTGAACAGCGTCGCCAGCCCCAGGTAGAACAGCGCCTCGCCCAGCCGCTCGTCGGCCTTGAGGATGGTGCCCACGCGCAGGATGGCGTACAGCCCCACCTTGGTCATCATCGCGAACGCGGCCGCCACCGGCGCGCTGGACAGCGAATAGGCGCCGGGAAGCCAGAAGTTCAGCGGCCAGCTCGCCGCCTTGATCAGGAAGGCCACGCCCAGCACCGCGGCACCGGCGTCGAACAGCGCCCGGTCGGCGTTGGACAGCGCCGCCACGCGCCCGGCGAGGTCGGCCATGTTCAGCGTGCCGGCCACGCCATAGATCAGCGCCACGCCCACCAGGAACAGCACCGAGGCGGCGAGGTTCACCACGATGTAGTGCATGCCGGCCTTCACCCGCGGGCCGGTGCCGCCCTTGAGCACCAGGCCGTAGGAGGCAGCCAGCATCACCTCGAAGAACACGAACAGGTTGAACAGGTCGCCGGTGAGGAAGGCGCCGTTCAGGCCCATGGTCAGGAGCTGGAACAGCGAGTGGAAGGGCTGGCCCGGCCGGTCCCAGCGCGAGATGGCGTACACCATCGTGGTCACCGACACGATGCCGCCCAGGGTCACCATTACGGCGGAGACGCGATCCACCACCAGCACGATGCCGAAGGGCGCCATCCAGTCGCCGATGGCATACACGCCGATGCCGTCCTGCCAGATGAAGGACGCGGCGTCGGAGGTCAGGAACAGCAGCACGCAGCCGACCATGAGCTGCACCACCACCGAGCCGAGCGCCAGGGTGATGCGCGCGGTGCGCCGCGCCTCCTGCAGGAACAGCATGGCCGCAGCCGCGAACAGCGGCACCAGGATGGGCAGCACGACGATGTGGCGGAGCAGGAATTCCATCAGGGCGGCTCCCTGCCATCGACGTGGTCCGTCCCCGTCAGGCCGCGCAGCGCCATCAGCACCACCAGGAACAGCGCCGTGGTGGCGAAGCCGATCACGATCGCGGTCAGCACCAGCGCCTGCGGCACCGGGTCGGCGTACTGCGAGGGCTCCACCGCACTGGTGCTCTCGATCACCGGCGCCTTGTGCAGCGCCAGCCGGCCCATGCCGAAGATGAAGATGTTGGTGGCGTAGGACAGCAGCGTCAGCCCCATCAGCACCTGGAAGGTGCGCGGCCGAAGCAGCAGCCACACGCCCGAGCCCGCGAGCACGCCGATGGCCAGTGCGTAGACGATCTCCATCAGGCGCGCACCTCCGCCGCCCTGCCGTTCTCGCCCTCGGCGTCCGGTTCCACCGGCGCCACCACCTTGCGCGGGCTGCGCAGCGACTGGTGCGCCAGCGCCACGAGGATCAGCAGCGTCGCGCCGACCACCAGCATGTACACGCCGAGGTCGAACAGCAGCACCGTCGAAAGGTGCAGCTCGCCAACCAGCGGCAGCGGCACGTGCACCGACTGCGCGGTGAGGAAGGGCTTCTGCAGCATCCAGGCCACCAGGCCCGCGCCCAGCGCCGACAGCAGGCCCGCGCCCATCCAGTACAGGGGATGCACGCGCAGCCGCGCCTCCACCCAGATGGTGCCGCTGGTCATGTACTGCACGATCACCGCGGTGGCCATCACCAGGCCGCCGACGAAGCCGCCGCCGGGCGCGTTGTGCCCGCGCAGCAGGAAGTACAGCGACACCATGCCGGCCATGGGCAGCAGCAGCCGTGCCAGCACGGCCGGAATGGCCATGTTGCCGCCGGGCAGCACGTCATCCGGGCGCGAGGGCGGCACCCAGGCTTCGCCGTGCCGGCGCTGCGCGCTGGGCACCTCGATGCTCTCCGGCGCCGGACGGAAGCGGCGCAGCAGCGCATAGACGATCATCGCCACGATGCCGACCACGGTGATTTCGCCCAGGGTGTCGAAGCCGCGGAAGTCCACCAGGATGACGTTGACCACGTTGCGGCCTTCGGAAACCTCGAGCGCGTTGCGGATGTAGAACGGCGCGAGATCCGCCGTGGAAGACCGCGTCAGCACTGCGTAGGCCAGCGCGGCCACGCCCGAACCCGCCAGCACGGCGACGACCGCGTCGCGCACGCGGCGCGCCCGCGCGCGCAGTGTCCGGCGCCGCTCGTCCGGCATCTCCAGCCGCCGCGGCAACCAGCGAAGGCCGAGCAGGATCAGCACCGTGGTCACCACCTCCACCGCGATCTGCGTCAGCGCCAGGTCCGGCGCCGAGAACCATGCGAAGGTGAGGCAGGTGACCAGCCCCACCCCGCCGACCAGGATCAGTGCGGCCAGGCGGTGGAACTTGGCCTGGAAGGCCGCGCCCAGCGCGCAGGCGCCGCCGATGATCCACAGCAACAGGAACAGCGGATCCAGCGGGGTCAGGGGCTGCGCGCCGCGGGTCCAGCCCGCATGCAGCAGCGGCAGCGCTCCCGCGAGCAGCGCGCCGCAGACGATCAGCAGCATCTGCGGTTGCAGGCGCCAGGAGAACAGTGCGCGCGTCAGCCGCCCCGCCCCGCGGATGGCGCCCACGGACAGCACGTCGAAGATGCGCGCGGCATTGACCAGCGACAGCACCGGCGTGCGCATCATCGTGCGGCCGGTGCGCAGCAGGAACAGGTAGAACAGCGTGCCGCCGGCCAGCGCGATGAAGCTCATGACCAGGGGCAGCGTCAAGCCGTGCCACACGGCCAGGCGGTAGGCCGGCAGGTCCAGCCCCAGCAGCGCATAGGCCGCCGCCGCCAGCGGCTTGCCCACCGTGGGACCGGGCAGCGTGCCCACCAGCAGGCAGGCCAGCACCAGCACGGCGCTGGGCAGCAGCATGCCGCGCGTGGGCTCGTGCGGCTGGCGCGGCAGGTCCACGGAGGGTTTGCCAAAGAACACCTGGTGGATGAAGCGCAGCGAATAGGCCACGCTGAAGGCGCCGGCCAGGGTGGCGATCGCCGGCAGCACCAGCGAGAGCTGCAGCGGGTTCTCGGCGTTCAATGCCTCGGCGAAGAACATCTCCTTCGAGAGGAAGCCGTTGAGCAGCGGCACGCCGGCCATGGCGCCCGCCGCCACCGTGGCCACCACGGCCGTGATGGGCATGCGCCGCGCCAGGTTGCCCAGCCGCCCGATGTCACGCGTGCCGGTCTCGTGGTCGATGATGCCGGCGGCCATGAACAGCGAGGCCTTGAAGGTGGCATGGTTCATCATGTGGAACACCGCCGCCACCAGCGCCAGCTTGCTGTTCATGCCGAGCAGCAGCGTGATCAGCCCAAGGTGGCTGATGGTGGAATAGGCCAGCACGCCCTTCAGGTCGCGCTGGAAGGTGGCCGAGAACGCGCCCACCAGCAGCGTCGCCGCGCCGGTGCCGCTGACCATCCAGAACCACAGCTCGGTGCCCGACAGCACCGGCCACAGCCGCGCCGCCAGGAACACGCCCGCCTTCACCATGGTGGCCGAGTGCAGGTAGGCCGACACCGGCGTGGGCGCCTCCATGGCGTGCGGCAGCCAGAAGTGGAACGGGAACTGCGCGCTCTTGGTGAACACGCCCAGCAGGATCAGCGCCAGGGCCGGGGCATACCAGGGATGCTCGCGCACCTGCGTGCCGGCCACCAGCACCGCGTCCAGGTCGAAGCTGCCGACGATGGCGCCCAGCACCAGCACGCCCAGCAGCAGGCACAGGCCGCCGCCCACCGTCACCACCAGCGCCATCCGTGCACCGCGGCGCGCATCCTCGCGGTGGTACCAGTAGGCGATCAGCATGAAGGAGGTGAGGCTGGTGAGCTCCCAGAACACCACCATCTGGATCAGGTTGCCCGACAGCACCACGCCCAGCATCGCGCCCATGAAGGCGAGCAGGAAGGAGAAGAAGCGCGGCACCGGGTCCTGTGCCGACATGTAGTAGCGCGCGTACAGCACCACCAGCAGGCCCATGCCCGACACCAGCATGGCGAACAGCCACGCGTAGCCGTCCATGCGCAGCGTCAGCTCCACGTCCAGTTCCGGCGCCCAGGCGATCGACTCGCGCAGCACCGCGCCCCCCCCCATCTGCGGCCAGGCCGTGCCCACCAGGATGGCGCAGGCGAGCGCCACCACGCCGGCGAGCCAGGGCGCAGCGTTGCGGGCATTCGCGGGCAGGAAGGCGGCGCACAGGCTGCCCGCGAAAGGCAGCAGGAGGAGCAGGGAAAGTGACATGTGAATCAACAGGAAATTACCTGTCCCCTGTCGCACCGCGCAATGTTTGGACGGCGCGGCCGATCAGGCGCATGCTGTACCTGAACCGTGAGGCGCGCTGCCGGTCCGGCGCGGTCCAGCGGCAGGGACGCGATGCACACGCAATGGGCCCGACGAGCCGGCCTGAATCTTGCTTGGTCCGTGTCGGACGGACTGCCGAGGAGGTGCATCGTGGCAAAGGTTGTTTATCTCGATGACTTCAGGCCCCGCGTGACCGAGACCATGCGCTGCCTGTTCTGTGGAATGGTTCACGTCCTGCGCCATGTCACCGGTACGAAGACGCGCTACTACCCCTGCCCGGGTTGTGACGAGACGGCCAGCGTGCCGGAGTGGAGCCTCGAGACGCGCTGAGACCGGCGCACCAACATGGGCCAGGGATGCCCGCCGGTTGCCCCCGATGGATCGGGTGCCGGCGCAGGATGCCCGGGACCGCCTCCCGGGCCCTCGTTCTTCTGGCGCCGGCGATGGTGGCCCCAAAAAGGGCCGCCTGCTTCATGACTTTACAGGAAGTTCTTCTTCCAAGCCATTGTTTTGGCTGGTGGGCCGTGCGCGATTCGAACGCGCGACCAACTGGTTAAAAGCCAGCTGCTCTACCGGCTGAGCTAACGGCCCGTGCGAAGGGGCGCGATCATACCGGATTCACCGCGCCGACCGCATAGCGGGTGGGATCCGGAACACCGGCGGCGGCAAAACCCTCGCGCCGCAGCCGGCAGGAATCGCAGCGCCCGCAGGCCTCGCCCGCCGCATTGGCCTGGTAGCAGGACACCGTCATCGCATAGTCCACGCCGAGTTCCGTGCCCTGGCGGATGATCTGCGCCTTGCTCATGTGCATCAGCGGCGCCTCGATGGCAAAGCGCGCGCCCTCCACGCCGGCGCGCGTGGCGAGCTGCGCGAGGTGCTCGAAGGCAGCGATGAAGCCTGGCCGGCAATCCGGGTAGCCGGAGTAGTCCACGGCATTGACGCCGATGAAAATGCGCTGCGCCTCCAGCACCTCGGCCCAGCCCAGCGCCAGCGCCAGGAACAGGGTATTGCGGGCTGGCACGTACGTGACCGGGATGCCGGTGGTGGGCTGTTCCGGCACCTCGATGCGGTGGTCGGTCAGCGCCGAGCCGCCGATGTCGGCGAGGTCCACGTGCATCTGGCGGTGCTCCACCGCCCCCAGCGCCGCCGACACGCGTGCCGCGGCGGCCAGTTCGGCCGAATGGCGCTGCCCGTAGCTCACGGCCAGCGTGTGGCATTCATGCCCGCGCGCGCGCGCGATGGCCAGCGCCGTGGCCGAATCCAGCCCCCCGGACAACAGCACGATGGCGCGTCCCGCGGTGCCCATCACTCAGCGCCCCGGCTCGTTGCCCCAGAGGAGCTTGTGCAACTGCACCTGCAGGCGCACCGGCAGGTGGTCCTCGAGGATCCAGTCGGCGAGCTGCCGCGCCGGCAGCTGCTCGTGGCTGGGCGAGAACAGCACCATGGCGCGCCCGGGCAACCCGCGCTCGGCCAGCAGCGCCCTGCTCCACTCGTAGTCGGCCCGGTCGCAGATCACGAACTTGATCTGGTCGCGCTCGTTGAGCTCGTGGAGCTGGTCGAGCAGGTTGCGCGCAACCTCGCCCGAGGCAGGCGTCTTCACGTCCACCACGCGCCGCACGCGTGGATCCACGTCCCGCACGGGCAGCGCACCGCTCGTCTCCAGCGACACCTCGTAGCCGGCATCGCACAGCCGCGCGAGCAGGGCCTGGCACTGGCGCTGCGCCAGCGGCTCCCCGCCGGTCACGCAGACATGGCGGGCGTCGAGCTCGGCCACGCGCGCCAGGATGTCATCGATGCTCCACCACTGCCCGCCGCCGAAGGCATAGGTGGTGTCGCAGTAGCGACAGCGCAGCGGGCAGCCGGTCAGTCGCACGAACACCGTGGGAAAGCCCACCGAGTCCCCCTCTCCCTGCAGGGAACGGAAGATCTCGGTGATGCGAAGCCGGGCGGCGGCATCGTCCTGGCGCGCTTCGATGTCCATGCGTCCCGCCCGGCGGGCGGCCCGGGCTCAGCGCGGCATGCGGGCCAGCCGCTCGCTGGCCAGCCGCGCCGCATCGGTGCCGGGATAGCGATCCACCACCTGCTGCAGGTTGGCGCGGCCGACATCGCGCTTGCCCTGCTCGATCTGCGTGTAGGCCAGCTTCAGCAGCGCATCCGGCGCCTTGCGCGAACTGGGCCAGTTCTCCAGCACCCGCTGGAACGCGGCCGCCGCATGGTCGTACTCGCGCGTCACGTAGTAGGCCTCGCCCAGCCAGTACTGCGTGTTGTCGGCCAGCGCGCCGTCCGGGTAGGCGGCCGCGAGCCGCCGCAGGCCGTCGACCGCGGCGGCATAGTCGCGGTTGCGCAGCGCCTCCAGCGCCCGGTCGTACAGGGCCTGCTCGTCGGCCGGATTGCCGGCCGACGCGGAGGGCGCCACCGCCTGCGTGCTGCGCAGCTCGGTGAGCCGCCGCTCCAGGTCGGCGTACAGGTTGCGCTGCTCCTGGCGCAGCTTGGCGTTGTCGTTCTGCAGCTCCTCGATGCGGCCGCGCAGCTCCCGGAGCTCGCGCTGCTGCGCCTCGAGCTGCGCCGAGAGCTGCACCAGGCTGTTGTTGGACACGATGCGGTCGATGCGCCCGACCCGCGCGTCCAGGTCATCGAGCCTCGTCTGCACGGGATCTTCCTCGGGCGTGGTGGCGCATCCTGCCAGCAGCAGGACGGCAAGCGTGCAGGTTGCGGCTCTCATCATGACTTCCTCAGTTGATATAGACGATCTCGACGCGCCGGTTCTTCGACCAGGCGTTCTCGTCATTGCCGAGGGCCGCGGGACGCTCCTCGCCGTAGCTCACGGTGGAGACCTGCGACTCCTGCACGCCCTGCAGCAGCAGCGCACGGCGCACGGTCTGCGCGCGGCGCTCGCCCAGGCCGATGTTGTACTCGCGCGAACCCCGCTCGTCGGTGTGTCCCTCCAGCCGCACGCGCACCGTGGCGTTGCTGGCCAGGAAGCGGCCATGCGCCGCGATGACGTCCACGTATTCGGTGCGGATGTCGCTGCTGTCGAAGTCGAAGTAGATCACCCGCTGCGCGGCCAGCGTGCCCTCGGGGCCCGCGGCGCCCATCGAGGAACCCGACTGGCGGTCGGCATCGACCGTGGCCACGCCGCCGGTGCTCACCCCTCCGCTGCTGCTACCCGTATCCATGGGTGGTTCTTCCGCGGTATCACGCGCGGTCTGGGTCTTGCACCCTGCCGCCAGCACCACCACAGCCAACAGCATCACGAGTTTGTTGCGATTCAATTGCTGCTCCGTTTCCCCGGTACTGCGGGGTGTTGTGCCAATGATACTTCAGTCCGGAAAGGGCCCCCAGACCGGCTCGCGCACCTCGCTCGAGACGGACTTCAGGCGCGTGCTGACCTGTCCGTCGATGGAGACGGTGGCCAGCGTGCCCTGCCCGCCCTCGCGGCCCGCGTAGATCAGCACGGCGCCGTTGGGCGCGAAGCTGGGCGATTCATCCAGCGGTCCCCGGGTCAGCGGCGTGACCGTGCCGCTGGCGATGTCGACCGAGGCAATGCGGAAGCTGCCGCCTTCCTGCGTGACCACGGCCAGCGTCCGGCCATCCGGCGACACCCTGGGGCGCGCCGCGTAAGGCACGCCGAAGGTCACGCGGCGCACGCGCGCGTTGGCCTGCACCGGCGCGGCGTAGACCTGGGCCGAACCGCCGCGGTCGGAGGTGAAGTACAGCGTCTGGCCGTCCGGCGCCCACGCCGGTTCGGTGTCGATGGCCGGGTCCTGGGTGATGCGCGTGAGCTGCTGGGTCGCCAGGTCGAGCACGTAGATGTCGAGGTTGCCGGCGCTGCCCGACAGCGTCAGCGCCAGCTTCTGTCCGTCGGGCGAGAAGGCGGGCGCGCCGTTGACGCCGGCCCGCGCCGACACCTGCCGCCGCTCGCCGGTGCGCACGCGCTGCACGAACACCGCCGCCACCTTGTTCTCGAAGGAGACGTAGGCCAGCCACTCCCCGTCCGGCGACCACGCCGGTGACATCACCGGCTCGCTGGACTGCAGCGCCACACGCGGGTTCTCGCCGTCGGCATCGGCGATCAGCAGTTCATAGCGCTGCGCAGGCGGCGTGCCGGTCACCGACACGTAGGCGATGCGCGTGGAGAAGGCGCCGCGGATGCCGGTGAGCTTCTCGAACACCACGTCGGCGACGCGGTGCGCGCCATGGCGCAGCATGGACTGCGCCACCGTGATGGCCTCGTCCTGCAGCAACACCTGGCCGTTGAGGGCATTGACCAGGTCGAAGCGCAGCGTGGCATTGCCGCCAGAGGCCGACAGGCGGCCGACGACCACGTAGTCCGCCCGCGCGCCGCGCCACAGCATGGCGTCCACCTCCGCCGCGCGCGCCGGCCGCGCGGGCAGGGCGCCGCGGTCGATGCCGCGGAAGCGGCCGCTGCTGGCCAGGTCGCGCTCGATCACCGCGGCCACGTCGAGGACGTCCGCGCCCGGCGCATTGCCGGCGAAGGGCACCACGGCCACCGGCACCGGATCGGTGACGCCGCGCGTGATGTCGATCTGCAGCTGCGCCTTCGCGGCCATCGAGGCCAGCACCATGGCGGCGCCCAGCGCCAGCACCCGCAGTTTCCGCATTGCAGCTCCTCGTCGCATCACTCTTCCGGTGCAAAGTTAAAGATCAGGTCCGGGTCGAACAAGGCCGGATCCGAGGGTTGCGGCAGCGGCGAGGAGCGATACACCGCATCCTCGATGGACTGTCGCACGGCCTGGTCGCCATTGCAGGGGCCGAAACTGACATTGGTCACCGTGCCGCCGGGCACCTGCCGGACGCGCACCTCGCAGCTCAGCCCGACGCGCGCCGTGGCGGGACGCCGCCAGTTGCGCTCCACGGTGGCGCGGATGAGGTCCACGTACTGCCTCGCCTGCGCGCTGCCGCGCACGGCCTGGCGCTGGCGCTCGGCCTCCAGCTGCGCCGCCAGTTCCGCCTCGCGGCGCGCCAGCTCGGCCTGTTCGCGTTCGCGCCGCTCGCGTTCGGCGCGTTCCCTCGCCTGCCGTTCACGCTCCAGGCGTTCGCGTTCGGCCCGCTCCCGCGCCTGGCGTTCCCTCTCGGCACGCTCGCGCGCCTGACGCTCCCTCTCGGCACGCTCGCGCTCGGCGCGTTCCTCGGCTTCGCGCTGCGCCTGCAGTTCGGCCTGGCGCTGCTGCTCGGCCAGCCGGGCCGCCTCGGCCTCGGCCTGCAACTGCGCCGGATCAGGTTCGGGCGGCGGCGGTTCCTCCTCCGGCAGGGGCTGCGGTTCCTCCTCGGGCTGCGCCTGCGGTTGCGGCCCTGGCTCCGGCTCCGGCTCCGCCACCGGCTGGGGTTCAGGCGGGGGAAGGGCACCGGCGGGTTCCAGCCCCCCCGGGGTGAAAACGCTGCCCTGGATGGCCAGCGGCTGCGGCGCGGGAGTGCGCCTGGACCAGAACCATGCGCCGGCCACCACGGCAACCAGCGCAAGGTGCAGCACGATGGACAGCGACCAGTGCGCCCACGTGTGGCCGCGGCGCGGGTCTCGACTGTTCACGGCTGCGCGGGTCCTCCGTCGGGATCGGAGAGGAAGCCGAGCTGCGAGGCGCCGGCACCCTGCAGCAGCACCATGGCCGCGAACACGTGCTCGTACGCCGCGTTGCGGTCGCCCTTGAGCAGCACCTGCCGGCCGGGATCGGCCGCCAGCGCCGCGCTGACCTGCGCGCGCAGCTCGGCGGCGCCCAGCGCCTGCTCGGGATCACGGCTGGTGTTGAGGTAGTGCCGCCCCTCCCGGTCGATCGAGACCACCAGCGGCGGGCTGCGCGGCGAGGACGGCAGCGGCGCGGCGGTGGCGCGCGGCAGCTCCACCTGCACGCCCTGCGTCAGCAGCGGCGCCGTGGCCATGAAGATCACCAGCAGCACCAGCATCACGTCGATGAGCGGCACCACGTTGATCTCGCCGACGAGGCGGCGCTTGCGCGGCGCGTCTTCCATTCAGGCCGGCTCTCCGAGGGTTGCCGGACGGGAAGCATAGCGTTGCAGGATGGTCGAGAACTCCTCCATGAACGCGTTGTAACGCAGCTCCAGCCGGCTGACCTTGTCCGCGTAGCGGTTGTAGGCGATGAAGGCGGGAATGGCCGCGAACAGCGCGATGGCGGTGGCCACCAGCGCCTCGGCGATGCCCGGGGCCACGGTCTGCAGCGTGGCCTGCTGCACCCCGCCCAGCGCCACGAAGGTGCTCATGATGCCCCACACGGTGCCGAACAGTCCTACATAGGGACTGACCGATCCGATGGTGGCCAGCATGGCGAGGTTGTGCTCCAGGCGGTCCAGTTCCTTCAGCTGCGCCACCTTCATCGCCCGGCGCGCACCCTCCAGCAACGCGTCGGCGCTGCCGCCGTGCTGGCGCAGGCGTGCGAATTCGCGGAAGCCCATCTCGAAGATGTGGCTCATGCCGGTGCTGCCGCCCTTGGCCTCGAGGTTGCGGTACAGCGTGCCGAGGTCGCCGCCCGACCAGAAGGCGCTCTCGAACCGGTCGGCCTCGGCGCGCGCGCGCCCCAGCACCGAGCGCTTGGCGAGGATGATGGCCCAGGAGGCGATGGAGGCCACCACCAGCAGTGCCAGCACGGCCTGCACCACCGGGCTGGCATGCAGGATCAGTTGTGGAATCGACAGCGGCTGCGGGCTCATGCCGCAATCCTCGCCGCCAGGTCCGCCGGCAGGCGGCGGGGTTTGAGGGTGCGGGCGTCGACGCAGGCCACGCGCACCCTGCCCTCGGCCAGCAACGCGCCGGTTTCATCCCGCACCTGCTGGTCGAACTGGAGCGAGGCGCCGCCACCAGCCTCCGCGCTGGCGCTGACCGTGAGCAGGTCGTCCAGGCGCGCCGGCTTCAGGAAACGAACCGTCAATTCCACCACCGTGAACAGCACGCCCACCTCCTCCGCCAGTTTCGCCTGCGAGTAACCCAGCGCGCGCAGCCATTCTGTGCGTGCGCGCTCGAAGTACCGGATGTAGCCCGTATGGTAGACGACCCCGCCGGCGTCGGTGTCCTCGTAGTACACCCGTACGGGCAGCGTGCAGGATCTCACTTGCGTCCTTCCTCGAACAGCGGCAGGACCGCGCCGGCGCGCTCGGGAACGGCCAGTCCCAGGTGCAGGTAGGCCTGGCGCGCCGCCACGCGGCCGCGCGCGGTGCGCATCAGGAAACCACGCTGGATCAGGAAGGGTTCGACCACGTCCTCCAGCGTGCCGCGCTCCTCGCCCACCGCGGCGGCCAGGCTGTCGATGCCCACCGGGCCGCCGTCGAACTGCTCGATCACTGTCGTCAGCACGCGACGGTCGAGCGCATCCAGCCCCTGCGGATCCACGTCGAGCAGGTCGAGCGCGGCATCGGCGATCGCCGCGTCGATGCGCCCCTGACCCTTCACCTGCGCAAAGTCGCGCACGCGCCGGAGCAGGCGGTTGGCGATGCGCGGCGTACCGCGCGAGCGCTGCGCGATGCGCGATGCGCCTTCCGGCGTGGCCTCCACGCCGAGGATGGCGGCCGAGCGCGCCACGATCTGCGTCAGCTCGGCATCGGAATAGAAGTCGAGGCGCTGCACGATGCCGAAGCGGTCGCGCAGCGGCGAGGTCAGGAGGCCCGCGCGCGTGGTGGCGCCCACCAGCGTGAAGGGCGGCAGCTTCAGCTTGATCGAGCGCGCCGCCGGTCCCTCGCCGATCATGATGTCGAGCTGGTAGTCCTCCATGGCCGGATAGAGGATCTCCTCGACCACGGGGCTCAGGCGATGGATCTCGTCGATGAACAGCAGGTCGCGCGGCTGGAGCTTGGTGAGCTGGGCGGCGAGGTCGCCGGGGCGCTCGAGCACGGGACCTGAGGTATGCGCCAGCCCCACGCCCAGCTCGGCGGCCAGGATCTGCGCCAGCGTGGTCTTGCCCAGTCCC
>QGUX01000239.1 GCA_003242275.1 Pseudomonadota bacterium
TGCGTGTGCTCGTTGCTGCGCAGGGGCAAAATGTGGTAAGAGGACAGTGCCTTTGGCCGCGGCCACCGCAACTTCCGGACCGGTGCGCCCAGGGAAGGGTTGGGTCACGGGGACTGCCTTGGCTCGGCGGCCGCGGGGCTGGACATCCGCCGGGAGGCGGCGTGGTTGAACGCCACGTTCACGCCCAGCAGCCTGAGCAGCCGGTAGTACCCGTGCGCGGTCGCGCGCTTGACCGTGGTATCGCTGCGCCGGTCGTCCCGCACGCCGAGCACGAGGTCGTGCCCGGCGCGGAACTGGCGCACCATCTCGGTGATGCAGGTCTCGTCATCCTGCAGGTCGGCATCGATGGTGACCACCGCGTCGGCGTCCACTTCGAACATGCCGGCGAGCAGCGCGGCCTGGTGCCCGAAGTTGCGCGTGAGCTTCAGTCCCTGCACGCGCGGCTCGGTGGCGTGAAGTTCGCGGATCAGCGCCCAGGTGCGGTCGGTGCTGCCGTCGTCGACCAGGCACAGGCTGCTCGACGGCGCGACGAGTCCCTCCTCGCGCAGCGAGTTCAGCCGCGCGAGCAGCGTGCGCGCGGTGCCGGGCAGCACCTCCTCTTCGTTGTGGCAGGGAACGACGATGGCCAGCCGGGGCAGGGCGCGTGTTCGTGTGTCCGGATCCTCGCGTTCCAATGCGCGTTTCCTGCTCGTCGTGGTTGCCTGGTCAACCCGAAGAAGCGGCAACGGTCATTCCCACCACTTCCTTCAGGTCGGCCCTGCGCATCGGCTTGCCATCCACGGGGCTGACTGGCGCCTGCCGGATCCCGTCCCGGGGAAACACGAAGGCCTCGATGGTCTCCTCGCCCATCTCGAACCGCACGCTGGGCACCGACACCTGCCTCTCGCTGGACATGCGCAGCTTGCGCTCGAACACCTCGTAATCGAAGTGCGCATCCATCAGGTGCAGGTACACGGCCTCGGGACTGTCCGAGAACACGTGCAGCTGGATGTCGGCGTACTCGGTGGCGGTGCCGGTGAGCACGGGCCCGACCAGCCGGGGCTGGAACTTCTCCAGCACGCGCATGGCCTCGACGGCCACGCGCCGCTGCTCCTGCAGGCTCCGCTGGTGCTGCAGGCCGCCGAACAGCCGCTGGTAGGACATCAGCGCGGCCTCGACCTCGGTGTTCTTGGGCAGCATGGAGCCTTCCTCCACGCCATAGCGTTCCGCGGCCTTGCGCTTGGCGACGAGGTAATCCTGGATGCCGTGCTCGGCCATCAGCCGGGCGGCTTCCTGGGCGATGGCGCTGCGCAGGTGGTCGGAGCGTGTGGGGGCGCGTCGGGCCATGGGGGCTCTCCCTTCTTCTTGTCTAGAACAGCGGCCCGGCGGGCGCCGCGGTGCCCGGCTGGACCTCGACGCCCGGCGGCACGTAGCCCGGTTCGCCGGGCCTCGGCGCCTCGGGCAGCGCATTGACCATGAAGGTCTCGACGATGGCCTCGGGATCCGCGGCATGTGCCAGCTTGCCGGTATAGGGATCGATCCTGAGGTCGATCAGTCCCTCGGCCGGACGCCGAGGCCGCGAGGACGGAGTGCCCTTCAGTGCTTCTTCCATGAAGTGCATCCAGATCGGCAGGGCCGTGGAGGAACCTTCGGCGCGCGCGCCGAGCGAGCGATAGTCGTCGTAGCCCAGCCAAACGCCGGCGACGATGTCGCGGGTGAAGCCGACGAACCAGTTGTCGCGATCCTCGTTGGTGCCGGTCTTGCCGGCGAGGTCATCGCGTCCGAGCGCGCGCGAGCGCGCCGCCGTGCCCCGCACGGTGACGTCATGCAGGATGTCGCTGATCAGCCAGGCGTTCTGCGGCGAGATGATGCGCGGTGCCAGCCGCTCCTCGGGCAGGAAGCCTGCGCCTCCCTGCAGCAGCGACAGTTCGCGCATCGGCGCCGGCACGTCCTCGAGGTTGCCGAACAGCACCGGCCCCTGGGGCCCGCCGGGGCCGACTGTCGCCGCCATGACGGCGGGAGAGAAGATGCCGGCCGCGCCTGCGGCGGCAGGGGCCGGCAGGCCGGGTGCGCCGTCCAGCCCGGGGGTTGCTCCGTACGCCGCAGCCTCCTCCTCACCCACCGTCACCGTCGCGACTTCCCCGCCCGGCACCGCCGCCAGCATGTCGGGCACCTGTGGCGCTTCCGGCGACTGCTCGCACGGCGCGCAGGCCAGCTTCGGTTCCGCGCGGTAAACCACGTTGCCCGAGGCATCCTCGATGCGCTCGATGTAGTAGGGCTCGACCTTGAAGCCGCCGTTGGCGAACGCCGCGAAGCCCGTGGTGATCTGCAGCGGCGTGACCGCCTGCGTCCCCAGCGCGAGGGTCCAGTTGCGGGGCATCTTCGAGGGTTCGAATCCGAACTTCGCCGCATGCTCGATGAAGCGGTCGATGCCCAGCTCCTGCAGGATGCGGATCGAGACCAGGTTCCTCGACCGGACCAGCGCCTCGCGCAGGCGCATGGGTCCGCCGAAGTTGCGCGTGGAATTCTCCGGCCGCCAGATTTCCTCGCTGTTGCCGCCGCTGTCGTCCAGCAGCAGCGGAATGTCCATGATGATGGAGGAGGGCGTGAAGCCGTTGTCCAGCGCCGCCGAATAGAGGAACGGCTTGAAGCTGGAGCCGGCGCCGCGATTGGCCTGCGTGGCGCGGTTGTACTGGTTGGAATAGAAGTCGAAGCCGCCGGTCAGTGCCACGATGGCGCCATCTTCCGGATCCAGCGCCACCAGCGCCGCCTGCGCCTCGGGCACCTGCGCAAGCTGGGCATTGCCGCGGCCGTCGGTGATCACGTGCACCACGTCGCCGCGCCGGACCACCTCGCCCGCGGTGCGGGGCGCGGCACCGGTGCCGTTGCGCAGGGCCTTGCGCGCCCACGACAGCCCGTCCCAGGAAATCCTCGCGCGGCCCTGGCCGCGCACGTGCACTTCGGCGCTGGTGGCGGCCACGGACGTGACGACGGCCGGAACCAGCAGGTTCACGGACGGGAACTCGTTCAGCAGCGCGTCGAGTTCCGCATCGCCGGCGGTGGCGGGTAGCGTCACCTTGCCCAGCGGCCCGCGATAGCCCCGCGGCCGGTCGAACTCCATCAGCCCCAGCCGTACCGCGCGATTGGCGGCGACCTGCTGGCGGCCGTCGATGGTGGTGTAGACCTTGTACCCGGCATTCACCGCCGCCTCGCCGAAACGCGCGACCAGTTCCTGCCGCACCATCTCCGCCACGTACGGGGCTTCCACGTCGATCAGCGGCGCGAAGCCGCGCGAGCCCACCGGCTCCTTCGCCGCCGCGGCGGCGGTGGCGGAATCGATGAAGCCCAGCTCCTGCATCCGCCGCAGCACGTAGCCGCGCCGCATCTCCGCCAGCTTCGGGTTGGTGATCGGGTTCTGCGCCGAGGGCCTCTGGATGATGCCCGCCAGCGTGGCCGCCTCGCCGACGGTGAGCTCGCCGAGGTGCTTGCCGTAGTAGGTCTGCGCCGCCGCCGCGATGCCGTAGCTGCGATGCCCGAAGGTGATGACGTTGAGGTAGGTGGCGAGGATCTGCTCCTTGGTGAACTCGCGTTCCATGCGCCACGTGACGAACACCTCGGCCAGCTTGCGCCGCAGCGTCTTGTCCAGCGACAGGCACAGGTTGCGCGCCGCCTGCTGGGTAATGGTGCTGCCCCCCTGGCCGGCATCGGCGGTGACCAGGTTCATCACGATGGCGCGCACGATGCCGCGCCATTCGAAGCCGCGGTGCTCGAAGAACCCCGCATCCTCCGCGGCCAGCACCGCCTGCCGCACCACCATCGGGATCTCCTCGTACTCCACCGGGATGCGCCGCTGCTCGCCGATCTGCGCGATCAGGCCTCCGTCCCGGGTATAGACCCGCAGCGGGACGGCCAGCCGGGCGCACTGGGTGTTCTCGGCCGAGGGCAGGGAGGGGGCGAGGTAGACGAAGGTGCAGGCCAGGGCAAAGGCGAAGGCCAGGAACAGGCTGCCGAGGCCAATGGCGAACCAGCGGAGGGTGCGGAGGAGGATGGGGTTCACGGATTTAACACGCCCTTATTGCGCCGGAA
The DNA here is from genome assembly GCA_003242275.1 of Pseudomonadota bacterium. Next base: position 4,066 of record QGUX01000239.1, read on the forward strand.
CGGGGGGCCGGTGCAGTTTCCTATCCACGGCGGAATTGAACAATCCTCGCCACGGCAGGCACATGGATTTGCGGACGGCCTCACGGAAAGCGGGACCCGGCTTCGCGTTCAATTTAACCGTTTCGTGGGTTATAGTGGCTCGCCCGTTCAGGCAGGACAAGCGTTTCGGCGCGTAACCTCTTGAAAGGTAAGGGAGAAAAGTGTTTCTAAATTTTCGAAAACACCGCCCGGTCCTTGGCCTTGATATTACAACGTCGTCCATCAAGCTGATCGAACTCAGCCTGTCCGGCGGGCAATACACGGTCGAGTCGTACGCGGCCGAACCCACTCCCCAGAACGCCATGAACGAGAAGGCGATCGTCGATGCCGACGCGGTCGGCGAGGCGATCGCGCGCGCGGTGCGCCGCGCCGGCTCGCGTACCCGCGAGGTAGCGGTGGCCATCCACGGCGACGCGGCGATCACCAAGGTGATCCAGATGCCGCGCAACCTCAACGAGGCCGACCTCGAGGCCCAGGTCGAGATGCAGGCCGACCAGTACATCCCCTTCCCGATGGAAGAGGTCGCCTACGACTTCGAGGTGCTCGGTCCCTCCGACAAGGATCCTGAATCCAACGACGTGCTGCTGGTGGCCTCGCGCAGCGAGAACGTCGAGCAGCGCCGCGCGGCGGTGGCCGCGGCGGGCCTGGTCGCCCGCGTGGTCGACGTCGAGGCATTCGCGCTCGAGAACGCCTGCAAGCTGATGACGCACCAGATGCCCGACGGCGGCATCGACCGCGTGGTGGCGGTGGTCGACTTCGGCGCCAGCACCACCACCTTCAGCGTGCTGAAGAACCTCAAGGTCATCTACACGCGCGACTTCGCCTTCGGTGGCCAGCAGCTCACCGAGGAGATCATGCGCACCTACGGCCTGTCGCTCGAGGAAGCCGGGCGCGCGAAGAAGGAAGGCGGCCTGCCGGCCAACTACCAGACCGACGTGCTCGATCCCTTCATCGACGACATGACGCAGCAGATCAGCC
>QGUX01000240.1 GCA_003242275.1 Pseudomonadota bacterium
ATAAGGTCGGTTCGGGGGCTCGGAGATTGGTAAAAAAGACAGCCCCCAAGGGTTTCCCCACGGTGCCCAACCCGGACGAAAACCGGCACCTGGTGCGCTCGGACTACGGGGCCAGGAACAGCCGCGAGCTGCCCGTGCTGGTGCGGTGGTTCGAGGGCGTGGAGCCGCCGGTGGCGAACTACCTGATCCCCATCCTCTACAGCCGCGAGCAGCTGGAGAAGGAAGGTTCGCCCATCGATGCCGACTGGGGCGTCGTGGGCTGCCTCTACACCAGCGAACCGGAGGAAATCCCGATGGCGCCCATCACGATGATGCGCAATGCACTCGGAGTGCAGGAGGGCGGATCAGGCGTGCCGCTCGACCGCGCCGCCTACCGGCGCAGCGTCGAGTTCTGGAGCCGCAACGCGAACTGGCGCTGACCCGCATCCCGGCCGCCCATTGCATCGGCCAGCAGGTCCAGGTCCGCGCAACAGTGGCGGCAGTCCTCCTCGTGGTCCGCCGGTTCAACCACCGTTGCCGGGTGCCGGGGCCGGCGCCGGTGCCGGCGCCTCGCCGCGCCTGTAGATGATCTTCCTCGTGCCGCCCCCGCAGGTGCCCACGACCTTGCCGTCCCCGGGCGCGTCCTTGTCGACCACCTCGAGCGTGAACACGGCCACGCCGTTGTTGCGGATCTTCTGCTCGATCTCGGCCTTCAGTTCGTCGCAATCCTTCGCCTGGGCGAAGGCGCCGCCCGCCACGAGCAACATCGCCAGCGTTCCGGTGATTCTTTTCATGTCACTCCCACCAGTGGTCGGGGCAGCATACCGCAGGTCCGGCATCTTCCGGGCTGCAGCGGCGGGGTCATGGGTGCGCGAACCGCACCCTGCTGGCCTTGCGGCAGGTGGCAGGTTCATACTTGGCCGGGCTCCTGCCGGTGAGGCGAAAGCATGCGTTGCCGACGAATCCTTGCAGCCCTGCTGCTTTGCACGATGGCGGCCAGTGCGGCGGCCCACCATGGCATCTCCAACTGGGACCTCAATCGCGACGTCACCATCACCGGGACGCTGACGCGCATCGAGTTCATCAATCCGCATGCGTGGCTGCACCTGGACGTGCGCGGTGAAGACGGCAAGGTGACCGGCTGGAAGTGCGAGATGCGTTCCGCGCATGCGTTGCGGCGTTCGGGCTGGACGAAGGAGATGTTCCGCCCCGGCAGCACCATCACCGTGACCGGCTCGCCCGAGCGCAGGAAGCCGAACCAGTGCTACCTCGCCACCATCAGGTTCGACGACGGCAGCAGCATGGACCGCTACGGCCAGCGCCACTTGCCGGATGCCACCGCCGTCGCGGCCGCCAGGCAGCGCCCGGTGCGGACTTCCGACGGCCGGCCGAACCTCGCGGGCGACTGGGCCGCAGAGCAGCGCGTGATGTCCGATCCGCGCGGCCAGCTCGGTACATTGGTTCCGCTGAGCCAGGCCAGGACACTGCGTCCGGGAGAGCTGCCGGCGGGACAGGCGCCTTTCCCGGGCGCACGCGGTTCGCCGGCGTCGCTGGCGGAGGATCCCATCCGCGCCGCGTGGGACCGCCCGATTCCCGTGAAGCTGACGGAGAAGGCGCGCCAGGCGCTGCGCAGCTTCGATCCCGCCAGCACGGACAATCCGCGCCTGCGCTGCGAGCCCACCTCCATCCTGTTCGACTGGACCTTCGATTCGGTGCCGAACCGCATCGAGCAGACGCCCGCACGCATCACCCTGCGCTACGGCCACATGGACATGATGCGCGTGATCCACCTCGACCGGCGCTCCCCACCCGCCGACGCCAGGCCCACGCGCGCCGGCTATTCCATCGGCAGGTGGGAAGGCGACGTGCTGGTGGTCGAGACCACGGCCTTCCTGCCCGGCGTGCTCAATGCCGATGCGCGCATCCTGCACGGCGGCGGCCTGCGCATCGTGGAGCGCTTCCAGCTCGATCCCGCCGGCCAGAGCCTCAGTCGCAGCTACGTGGCCGAGGATCCCGAGTACTTCGAAGGAAGCTGGAGCGGCAGCGACGTGGTGTATCCCGCGGACGTGCCGTACGAGCCTTATCAGTGCACGGACCCTGGCGGCGCGCCCGCGGGACGCTGAACGCCGGGGCCAAGGAGGGCAGCATGGACAGGCGGAACTTCTGTGTCAGGACACTGGGCGCGGCATCGGCGCTGCTTCTGCCGCACCGCGGGAGGGCTGCCGCCGCGGTGGCGGACCTGCCGGCCATCGGCCGCACCGGCCGGGAGCTTGTGCTCAAGGGGCGCGACGTGGCCGACCTGCGCGCCGCGCTGCGAGGCGACGTGCTGACGGCAGGCGACGGCGGCTATGACGAGGCACGGCGGATCTGGAACGGCATCTTCGACCGGCGGCCGGCGCTGATCGCGCGCTGTGCCGACGCGGCGGACGTGGCGCGCGCCATCGGCTTCGCGCGCAGCCACGACCTGCTGCTGGCCGTGCGCGGCGGCGGCCACAGCTTTTCCGGGCAGTCGGTGTGTGATGGCGGTCTGATGCTGGATCTTTCGCGCATGCGCGGCGTGCGAGTCGACCCGTCGGCGCGCATCGCCCGGGTGGAGGGCGGCGCACTGCTGGAGGAGCTGGACAGGGCCACCCAACAGTTCGCACTGGCAACGCCCGCCGGGCGCATCTCGCATACCGGCGTCGCGGGCCTCACGCTGGGCGGCGGCTTCGGCCGCCTGACGCGCCGCTTCGGCCTCGCCTGCGACAACCTTGTCGCCGCCGACGTGGTCACGGCCGATGGTTCGCGCGTGCGCGCCGGTGCGTCGGGGGACGCCGAGCTGCTGTGGGGACTGAAGGGCGGCGGCGGCAACTTCGGCGTGGTCACGCAGTTCGAGTTCCAGCTCCACGCCGTCGAGCCGCAGATGTACGGCGGCGCGATCGCCTGGCCGATGCGCGACGCGCGGCGGCTGCTCGCCTTCCATGCCGAGCTCATCGAGGCGGCGCCCGGGGAACTGTTTGTCGACGCCGTGCTCACGGACCTGCCCGACCTCGGGCCCGCGGTGCTGTTCTCGGTGTGCTACTCGGGACCGCCGGCGCGCGCCGAAGAAGTGCTGAAGCCGCTGCGGCAGCAGGGTCAGCCGCTGATGGACGCGCTGCGGCCCGCGACCTACGTGGCGCTGCAGTCGGAGAACGATGACGGATCGGCGCCGGGACGTGGCAACTACGAGAGGTCCGGCTTCCTCACGCGCATCACGCCGCAGTTGCTCGAGGCGGCGGTGGCGGCGATGGAGCAGCCACGCCCTCCCGGCACGCGCATCATCCTTTCCGGCGAGTGCGGGGGCGCGTTCTCCCGGGTGCCCAGCCATGCCACGGCCTTCAACAACCGCGATGCCCGCTCCACGGTGATCGTCCAGGCACAGTGGCCCGATCCTCGTGACGAGGCCGCGGCGGAGGCGCACCTGGCGTGGGCCGGCGCATGTTTCGACAGCTTGGCACCGTTCACCAAGGGCTTCTACGTCAATACGCTGGCGGCCGACGACACGGCGCAGCGCATCCGCGCGACCTATGGGGAGAACTATCCGCGGCTGGTGGCGCTGAAGCGGCGGTACGATCCCGCCAACCTGTTCCGGCGCAATGCGAACATTCCCCCCGGGTGAGGGAGCGGCGTCCGGGGCACGCAGGCCGGCAGCTGACGTGGCCCCGGGCAGCCGGGGCTCACGGCTCCCCGGCAAGATGCGTCGGGCCGGTTCAGAGGCTGGCGGCGTGCAGTCCTGGCAGCGGCGCTCGAACCAGTACCCGGCGATCAGCGTCTTGCATGGCGGCGGGGCGGAATTCGTTGCCGAGCACGACGACGTCGCGCCGGGGATCGTAGGCGAGCACGCCCACCGAGTGGCCGCGCTCCATCAGTTCCCAGTCGAAGCTGTGCAGGCTGCCATCGTGATTCCCGGTTTCGAAGCGATAGCGGTACAGCTTCAGGAATCCGTCGTGGAGGGTGGTGCGGACAGGATGCGTGCGATGCGTCTGCGGGTGGGCATGCGGCAAGGGTAGCCCCCCCCTGCCGCGTGCGCCGCGCGGGCCGCTACGGGACGGACTTGGAGCCGACCGTCGAGAATTCGCTTTCCACGCCGATGACGGAAACTGCGGTGACCGCGAAGTAGTATGTGCCGCGTTCGAGCTTGTTGACCGTCATCGAAAGCGTGCGGGCATCGACTTCGGCCAGGCGCTCCAGGGATGCGGCACTGGTGCCGTAGTAGATGCGGAACGCGCCGAGTTCATCGGCAGGCAGCAGGTTGCCATCGGTGTATCGCGTGGGTGGCTGCCAGCTCAGGGTGGCCGTGCCGGTGGGTTCGACCGGCTTCACCGTGATCGAGAACGGAGGCAGCGAGGCGCTTGCACCCTTGCTGTCGGTGACCGTGATGACGATGTTGGACCACTTGCCGGCGGCGGTCGGTGTCCAGCTCAGCACACCCGTGACCACGTCGAACAAGGCGCCAGCGGGTTTGCCCTTGACGGACCAGCTCAGCGTATCGCCATCGGCATCGCTGGCCTGGGGTGCGAAGGTGTACGTCTGGCCCACCTCTATCGTGGTCGCCGGAACGCCACTGATGGTCGGGGCATTGTTGGGCGGCTCGGGCTCGGGCTCCGGCGCCGGATCGGGTTCCGGTTGGGGTTCCGGCTGGGGCGCCGGCTCCGGTTCGGGCTGCGGCTCCGGTTCCGGCGTTGGCTCGGGTACGGGAATGGGCTCGGGTTCCGGCTGGGGCGTCGGAACGGGCTCGGGTTCCGGCTCCGGTGTCGGTTCGGCGTCAGGAGGCGGAGCGGGCTGCCCGGATGGCGGCGGCGACTCACCTGCCGGCGAACGCGGCGCCGGAGACAGGCTGTCGTCGGGTGAGCAGGCGGCAAGCACCAGGCCTGCGGTGAGCGCGATGAAAGAGTTGCGAAGAACCTGCATGGCCACTCCTTGCTGCGTGTGCAAGGCTCGCGGTACATGGCGCAGAAGGGATGCGGCGCACCGTCGGGGTGACGGTGTCGATCGGCAACCCCGCTGTCTGGTAACGATGGACGCCAGCCGGAAAGCTTTGCGTCCCCGCCTCACGGCGGGTTTGTCTTTTTTG
>QGUX01000241.1 GCA_003242275.1 Pseudomonadota bacterium
CCCTCAAGCCCGTCATCCTGATGGGCAATGCCGGCCTCACCGATGCCATCGTGGCCGCCACCGACGAGGCGCTCACCCGCCACGAGCTGATCAAGGTGCGCCTGCCGGGCATGGAGCGCGAGGACCGGGATGCCGCCCTCGCCCTGCTGGCCGAGCGCACCGGCAGCGCCATGGTGACCCGCATCGGGCACGTGGCGGTGCTGTACCGCCCGCATCCGGAGGTGCCGAGGATCGTGCTGCCGGGCTGAGCCGCGCATTCCTGGCCCGCGGGGCGGCCATTAACGTCCCGTTAACCGTTTCCCTACCGTAAATCGCGTGACTGGCCGGTCCGGCCGTGGCCTGATCACGCGCCCGTGACGCCCCCATGCGCCACGGCAATCACGGACTCGAGGAAGCGATCGGAATGCGAAAAGTATCCATGACGGCCTTGCTGCTGGCCGCCGGGGTCCCGGTGTGGGCCACCCAGGCCCAGGAGGACCTGGAGGAAATCGTGGTCTACGGCCGCGGCGAACGCCTGATCGGCACCGCCACCGCCGCCAGCGAGGGCGCCATCGCCGGCGCGGACCTCGCCGTGCGGCCGCTGCTGCGCGTGGCGGAGCTGCTCGAGGCCGTGCCCGGCATGATCGCCGTCCAGCACTCCGGCAGCGGCAAGGCCAACCAGTACTTCCTGCGGGGCTTCAACCTCGACCACGGCACCGACTTCACCACGCTGATTGACGACGTGCCCATCAACCTGCGCACGCACGGCCATGGCCAGGGCTACCTCGACGTGAACGGCCTGATGCCCGAAACCGTGGAACGCATCGACTTCAGGAAGGGCCCCTACCGCGCCGACCTCGGCGACAACGCACTGGCCGGCGCGGCGCGCATCACCACGGTCAGGCGCTTCGCACGCCCGTTCCTGGCCGTCGAGGCCGGCGACTTCGGCTGGCTGCGCGCAGCCGGCGGCGGCACGACGGCCCTGGGCGGCGGGGAACTGACCCTGGCGGGGCAATGGAAGACCTACGATGGTCCCTGGGAGCTGCCCGAGGACCTGAAGCATTTCTCTGGTTTTGCCAAGTACGGGGCCGACACCTCCTTCGGCCGCGTCGAGGCCAGCCTGATGAGCTACGACGCCAGGTGGCACCCCACCGAGCAGATCCCGGAACGCGCCATCGGCACCGCCATCTGCGAGGACGAGTTCTGCGCGCTGGATGACACCGCCACCGGCCGCACGGTGCGCCACATCGCCACGCTGCGGCTCTCGGGCCATGACTGGCGCACCACGTTGTACGGCCAGTACTACGACTGGGACATGTACTCCGATCCCACCTACGACTACCAGATCCACCAGTGGGACGAGCGCTACACCTTCGGCGGATACGTGCAGAAGCACATCGCCACCAGCGACGTGCTGGGCTTCAGCCTGGGCGCGGAGACACGCTACGACGACATCAGCAACGTGCGCGTGGACCACACCGAGGCGCGTGAACTGGTCGGGACGCTGGGCGCGCACTCCGCCAGGGAATTCTCGCTGGCCGGATTCGCCGAGGCAGAGTGGAAGCCGATGGAAAGGCTGCGCCTGATGGCCGGGCTGCGCGCCGACTGGTACGGGTTCCGCACCCGCGCCAGGCTCGACGAGTTCCTCGATCCCGAGGACGACGCGGCCACGGTGCCGGCGCTCGAGGGCAAGGACGACGATGCCGTCGTCTCGCCCAAGTTCGGCGCCGCATGGCAGGTCTCCGACGCGGTGGAGCTGTATGCCAACTGGGGCCGCGGCTTTCATTCCAATGACGCGCGCGGCGTGACCGCCAGCGCCACCCCCGTACCGGGGCTGGTGACGGGCACCGGCGCGGAAATGGGCGCGCGCTACCAGCGCGGCAGCTTCTCGCTCACCGCCACGCTGTGGCACCTCGATGTGGACAGCGAGCTGAAATTCGTCGGCGATTCCAATTCGGTGGAACCGGGGCCCGCGAGCCGGCGCCGCGGCTACGAGCTGGTGGGCTTCTGGCGCCCCCTGCCCGGCCTCGCCATCGATGCCACGTGGACCGGGTCGCGCGCCCGCTACCGCGGCGAGCTGGCCACGCCGGGCGAGACGCGCATCGCCGGCGCGGTGGAGGCGGCCGGGGAGCTGGGCGTCTCGTACCTGAAGGGGCCCTGGGAACTGTCGGCGCGCCTGCGCCACCTGGGCGGGTTCCCGCTGGTCGAGGACAACACCGAGCGCGCGCACGCCGAGCAGTGCCTGAACCTGCGCGCCGCGTGGAAGTGGCGCGGCTGGACGCTCTATGGAGAGCTGCTGAACGTGTTCAACGCCCGCGGCAAGGACATCGTCTACTGGTACGAGACCTACCTGCCCGCCATCGACGCCGAACCCATGGAGGGCCGCGTCAGCCGCGTCGAGGAACCCCGCACCCTGCGGATGGGACTGAGCTACCGGTTCTGAGCCCTCGCCCACGGCCCCGGGATCTCCCCGGGGCTTTTTGCTGACCACTACCTTGCGACAACAAGGTAGCTTTGTTAATGTATGAACCATGGACCTCCAGGAGAAGTTCGGTGCCGTCCGCAAGGGCCTGCTGGAATTTGCCGTGCTGCGCGCCATCGCCGGTGAGACCCTGTACGTGGCCGAGCTGCTGAAGCGGCTGGCGGGCACCGAGTTCGCCACCCAGGAAGGCACGCTCTATCCCCTGCTCTCGCGGCTGCGGCGCGAGCAGCTCGTCGACTATGAGTGGCGCGAGTCCGGGGCGGGTCCGCCGCGCAAGTACTACCGCCTCACCGGAACCGGGCAGCGCGCGCTGGCCGAGCTGCAGGGCTACTGGAACCACCTCACCGAAACCCTCGACAGGATAGGGAAATGATCATGCGCAAGGTCACTGTGGTCAGCCTCGGCGGCAACGCCTACCAGCTCGAGGAAGGCGCGCACGCAGCCATCGCCGCGTACCTGGAACGCGCCTCGCATGCACTGGGATCGAATCCGGACCGCAGCGAGATCCTCGCCGACCTCGAGCAGGCCATCGCGGACAAGTGCGACACCTTCCTGGGCAAGCACAAGAACGTGGTGCTGGAGGCGGAGGCCGCCGAGATCGTGCGCGAAATGGGTCCGGTGCAGGGCAATGGTGCGACGGAAGACCCGGCATCGCGCGGCGCCGACGCGACTGCAGCCGAAGAGGACGCCGCTGCTCCCCGGCCGCGCCGGCGCCGCCTGATGCGCCTGCCCGCCGAGGGCATGATGGGCGGCGTGTGTTCCGGCTTCGCCGCCTACTTCGACATCGACGTGGTGTGGGTGCGCCTGGCCTTCGTGCTGGCGCTGATTCCCACCGGCGGCCTGTGGTTCTTCGCATGGCTGGCCATGCTGATCGTGATCCCGGCGGCGCGCACGCCCGAGCAGATCGCCTCCGCGCACGGCGAGGCGCTGAACGCACGCGAGGTGATGGAAATGGCGCGCCGCAAGTCGGCGGACTTCGGCCGGGCCGCGGCCTCCGGGTTGCGGGACGCGCAGCAGAACCTGCGCGAGACCTTTGGCAAGACGCGCGGCTGAGGCCGCACGCAGCCCTCATCCGGGCCCGGTTCCCTCCAGATGCTGCAGGCGCGAGAGCAGGCGCCGCAGGGTTTCCAGTTCCTGCGGCGTATACAGGTCCTTCATCCGCTTCTCGTGCCGGCCGATGCGTTCGCGCACCTTCGCCAGCAGACGTGCCCCCGCCGGCGTGATGTGCAGTTCGCGGCGCCGGCGGTCGGTGCGCGAGCGGCTGCGCCGGAGCAGCCCGCGCGCCTCCATGCGGTTCACCAGCACCATCATCGTGGTCCTGTCCATGCCCAGCATCGCGCCGATGGCGCCCTGCGCCACGCCTGGGTTCGCATCCACCAGCCACAGCACCGCCGTCTGCTTCTGCGTCAGGCGTGCCTTGCCCAGCATCGCCAGGTAGTCGCGATGCGCGGCGCCCTGTGCGCGGCGCAGGTGGTATCCGAGCAGCTGGTCCAGCCCGTTGAAGCGCAGTCCTGGTGGTGTTGCTTCGGCAGCCAATGCCGGCAGATCACTTCCGGGCCGTCGTGAATCCATGAATCACCTTGTCAACGACAGGTGCAGACTGTAGTGCCTTGCCGGATGGCCGGCAACGCAATTAGTATGCAGTGCATACAAATTGGCTAACCAGGGTGCCGGCGCGGTTCCCGCCCGGCGGGTTCAGGCAACAGGGGGACAAGGACATGCCTGCTGACTTGACTTCATCACTGCGTGTTTCCGGATGCGTGCTCGCGGGAATCGGCATGGGACTGGCGGCGGCCCTCCCGGCCCGCTCCGCCGAGCCCGCTCCGGCCATGGACGAATCTGCCGAACTGGAGGAGATCGTGGTCACGGCGCGGCGCCGCGAGGAGAGCCTGCAGGACACGCCGGTGGCCGTCACGGTGGTCACCGCCGAGATGCTCGAGCGCATGCAGATCGAGGGCACCACCGACCTCGACCGCATCGCGCCCAACCTGCAGTTCCACACCTACGGCACGCTGACCGGCAACAACTCGGCGGCGCAGGTGTTCATCCGCGGCATCGGCCAGACCGACGCCACGCCGGCGGTCGACCCCGGTGTGGGCCTGTACATCGACGACGTGTACATGGGCCGCTCGGTGGGCGGTGCGATGGAGATGCGCGACATCGCCAACGTGCAGGTGCTGCGCGGCCCGCAGGGCACGCTGTTCGGCCGCAACACCATCGGCGGCGCGGTGCTGCTGACCACCAACGGCCCCGGCGAGGGTGCCGGCAATGTCGTGCGCGCCACGGTGGGCGAGGACAATCTCTTCGACGCCTTCGCCGCCGTGGACCTGTTCGACACCGGGGTATGGTCGGCGCGCGCTTCCGCCGGCTTCAGGAAGCGCGATGGCTACGTCCACCGCGTTTTCGACGACACCGACCTCGGCGACGAGGACTCGGTCAACGCCCAGGCGGCGGTGCGCTTCCGCCCCACCGGGAACCTCTCCTTCACGCTGCGCTACGACTACTCACGCGAGGCCGAGAACGGCTCGCCGCCCGGTTCCCACTCCACCAACAAGGGCCCGCGGTTCCTCGGGGGGGCCACCACCAATCGGG
>QGUX01000242.1 GCA_003242275.1 Pseudomonadota bacterium
GGGCCCCCTCCCCGGGTTCGTTAGTCCGGGGATGGGGGTGCTCCCCGGGGGGTGCCCCGGGGCCTTTGGGCTGGGACGGGGGGCCGGGGGTGGCAACTTCCTGCGGGAAACCGACTACACCGGCATCAAGGGCAAGGCGCAGGGCGGCATCACCAGCCGCGGAGACAACGAGAACTTCGAGGTCTCGCTGTCGGCGGGCCATCCCATCGGCGAACGCTCCCATGTGCTGTTCTCGGTGGACTACCTGAAGGCGTCGGCGATCGAGAACTACGAGGGCCGCGACTGGTTCAGGAACTGGGGTACCGTGGACGTGAACGGCCCCGGCCAGCCCTCCATCATCGCTGCCGACGTGCGCTCGCGCCTGTACACCGCCGGCGGCCTGATCCGCCTGCCCGGTTCGGCGCTGGACATGATCCACTTCACCGAGGGCGGCGTGCCGGCGAAGTTCCAGGACGGCACGATCGTGGGCGCCACGCGCCAGGTCGGCGGCACCGGCTTCTGGGGCGACATCGCCAGCAAGGAAGAGGATGCTGGCGGCCAGGGCTCGATCTATCCGAAGAACAACCGCGGCAGCGCCTTCCTGTACCTCGACCACGACATCAACGACGACTGGAAGGCCTTCGCGCAGGTCATCTACGGCCGCAACAACGTCGAGTTCAACGGTTCGGGCGCGCACCAGGAGGGAGCCTGGGCGGCCACCATCTACATCGACAACCCGTTCCTGCCCCAGTCGATCCGCGACATCATGATCGACGAGGACCGCGAATCGTTCCCGCTGCACCGCTACTCCTCCAGCGCGGACCTGTCGCGCAACCGCGTGCGCCAGGAGAACACGCTGGCCAGCTACACCACCGGCGTGCGCGGCGACATCGGCGAGACGCGCGTGAACGCCTACTACCAGTACGGCCGCAGCCGCAGCATGTTCTGGGCCATCGACTTCCCGCGTGCCGACCGGCTGTACCGCGCCATCGACACCGTGCTCGACCCGGAAAGCGGCGCCATCGTCTGCCGCTCCACGCTGACCAACCCGAACGACGGCTGCGTGCCGGCCAATCCGTTCGGTCCCGGCACCATGTCCCGCGAGGCCATCGACTACATCCTGGAAGGCGACATGTACCGCCGGCAGATCACGCAGCAGCACTTCGCGGAGGTCAGCTTCGACCGCGTCCTGGGCGACCCGTTCGGCGCCGGCGGCGTGTCGATCGCCGGCGGTGCCTCCTACCGCAAGGACAAGTTCCGGCAGGTCTCCGGCCCGGACGACCTGGTGGCGCTGGACGTGCGTCCCGCGGACGAGGAGGGCTACCGCGGACTGCCGAACAACCTGGTCGGCTCGATCCTGCTGCAGTTCTCGGGCATCGACGATGCGCCGCTGGCCGGCTCGTTCGACGTGAAGGAGGTATTCGCCGAGACGCTGGTGCCGCTGCTGCGGGGCCGCACCGGGATCCAGGCGCTGGACGCCAGCGCCGCCGTGCGCTACGCCGACTACTCGGGCAGCGGCGGCGTGCTGGCGTGGAAGCTGGGCGCCGACTGGCGCATCAACGACTCGGTGCGCGTGCGCGTGACCCGCTCGCGCGACACCCGCGCCGGCACGCTGGCCGAGCGCTTCGACGTCTCCACCGGCGGCGGCACGGCCAACGACCCGGAGTTCGACGGCGAGTCCTACAGCTTCAACCTGATCAGCGGCGGCAATCCCAACGTCGACCCGGAGCTGTCGGATACCTGGACGGTGGGCGTGGTGGTGCGTCCCACGGCCCTGCCGGGATTCGCGTTCGCGGCCGACTGGTATGACATCAAGATCAAGGACTACATCTCGCAGCTCGGCGCCCAGCGCATCATCGACGACTGCTACGACGGCGCCACCGAGCTGTGCGCGCGCGTGATCCGCGACCCGGATACCAACCGCATCACCGCGGTCGAGAACCTGTTCCTGAACGTGGCCCAGGCGCGCGTGAAGGGCGTGGACATGGAGGCCTCGTACCGCATGCCGGTCAGCCTGTTCGCCGACGGCGGCGAGTCGCTGTCGCTGCGCCTGTTCGCCAGCTACCTGAACGAGAACTCGCAGGCCAACGTGGGCGCCCCGCTGCGCGACTCGGCCGGCACCACCAACCTGCCGGAGTGGACCGCCACCGGCATCCTGGGCTACGAGTACGGGCCGTTCCGTACCACGTTCACGGGCCGCTGGATCGACGAGCGCCGGCAGTACAACGACCCGCAGCCGCTGTCCAGCCAGGTCGACGACCCGCACGTGGCCTCGGTGTTCTACCTGCACTGGCGCGGCGAGCTGGAGTTCGGCCGGGGAGGTGCCGGCCGGCGCAAGCTGTTCCTGAGCGTCAACAACGTGCTCGACCGCGATCCGCCGAAGGTGCCCAACTGGAGCGACTTCTTCGGCGCCAGCGCCTTCGCCCCGGGGCTGCACGACGTGCTGGGGCGGCGCTACACGCTGGGTGTGGAGTTCTCCTACTGACCCGGCACGGGCCGGCCGGAGCGGGGAGGGCCCCCTCTCCCCGGGCCGGACGGCCCCTTTTCCGCTCCCGGGGGTGGCCCGCCGGCGCCCCCCGAGGGGCCTCCCGGCCATGCCCCCGCGTGGGTTTGACAGCCACCCGCCCCCTCCCTAAACTTCCGCGCCTCTTCCGGGGGTCACAAGGCCTCAGGACAAACCGTCGCCGGTGCCCGCGTGCCGGGCGACAGACCACCCGCCAGCTGCAATGCGTTGGGGTCGTGGCCCTGGGTTCTCCTGCATCCGCTCGAGGTGCGGGATGTTTTTCAGGGAGCAGCGATCTTCCGCCGTGCCTCTGGCGAAAACGCAAGAGTTTCGAACGGAGATCGCATGGCAACGACCAATCAGCTGATCCGCGCCCCGCGCCGGACCCGCGCTGAGAAGACCAAGGTGCCCGCGCTGGGCGCTGCCCCCCAGAAGCGCGGCGTCTGCACCCGCGTCTACACCACCACGCCGAAGAAGCCGAACTCCGCGCTGCGCAAGGTGTGTCGCGTCCGCCTGGTCAACGGCTACGAAGTGACCAGCTATATCGGCGGCGAGGGCCACAACCTGCAGGAGCACTCGGTGGTGCTGATCCGTGGCGGCCGCGTGAAGGACCTGCCCGGCGTGCGCTACCACACCGTCCGTGGCGCCCTGGACTGCTCCGGCGTCAACGACCGCAAGCAGGGCCGTTCCAAGTACGGCGCCAAGCGCCCGAAGAAGTAACCGTTTTTGCCAGAAGGTAGATAAGCCATGTCCCGTCGTGCCGCTGCACCTGCCCGCACCATCCTTCCGGATCCCAAGTTCAACAGCGAGATGCTGGCCAAGTTCATGAACGTGGTCATGCAGGACGGCAAGAAGTCCGTCGCCGAGCGCATCCTCTACGGTGCGATCGAGCGCATCTCCGAGAAGACCGGCAAGCAGGGCGCCGAGGCCATCGAGCTGCTGTCTGCCGCGCTGGACAACGTCAAGCCCGCGGTCGAGGTGAAGTCCCGCCGCGTCGGCGGCGCCACCTACCAGGTGCCGGTCGAAGTGCGCGCCTCGCGCCGCCAGACCCTGGCCATGCGCTGGGTGATCGAGGCCGCCCGTGCCCGCAGCGAGAAGTCGATGGCCCACCGCATCGCCCACGAGCTGATGGACGCGGCCGAGAACCGCGGCGGCGCCGTGCGCAAGCGCGAGGACACGCACCGCATGGCCGAGGCCAACCGCGCCTTCGCCCATTACCGCTGGTAACGGTGCGGTCACGTCCCAAGGTCCATACAACGAGGATCTACTGAGTTGGCCCGCGGCACGCCACTGGAGCGCTATCGCAACATCGGCATCTCTGCCCACATAGACGCGGGCAAGACGACGACGAGCGAGCGCATCCTTTTCTACACCGGCGTCTCGCACAAGATCGGTGAGGTCCATGACGGCGCTGCCGTGATGGACTACATGGAGCAGGAACAGGAACGCGGCATCACCATCACGTCCGCGGCCACCACCTGCTTCTGGAAGGGGATGGACAACAACTTCCCCCAGCACCGCATCAACATCATCGACACCCCGGGCCACGTCGACTTCACCATCGAGGTGGAGCGTTCGCTGCGTGTGCTCGACTCGGCCGTGGCGCTGTTCGACTCGGTCGCCGGCGTGCAGCCGCAGTCCGAGACCGTGTGGCGGCAGATGAACCGCTACAACGTGCCGCGCATCGCGTTCGTCAACAAGATGGACCGCGCCGGCGCGAACTTCCTGCGCGTGGTGGAGATGATCCGCCAGCGCCTGCGTGCCAACCCCGTCCCGATCCAGCTGCCCATCGGCGCCGAGGACAGCTTCGAGGGCGTGGTCGACCTGGTGAAGATGAAGGCCATCTACTGGGACATGGAAACCCAGGGGGTGCGCTTCGAGTATCGCGACATCCCGGCCGACCTGCTCGAGCAGGCGAAGGAATACCGCGCGAAGATGGTCGAGGCCGCCGCCGAGGGCGATGACTCCCTGACCGAGAAGTACCTCGAGACCGGCGAGCTGACCGACGAGGAGATCAAGCGCGGCCTGCGCATCCGTTCGCTGAAGAACGAGATCGTGCTGGCGATGTGCGGCTCCGCGTTCAAGAACAAGGGCGTGCAGGCGCTGCTCGACGCCATCATCGAGTACATGCCCTCGCCGCTGGACGTGCCTGCCACGCGCGGCCATGACCAGAAGGGCAACGAGATCACGCGCACGGCCTCCGACGACGAGCCGTTCTGCGCGCTGGCGTTCAAGATCCTGAACGACCCCTTCGTCGGCTCGCTGACCTTCCTGCGCGTCTACTCGGGCGTGCTGACCAGCGGCGACATGGTGTACGTGTCGACCAAGGAGAGGCGCGAGCGCATCGGTCGCCTGCTGCAGATGCATGCCAGCGAGCGCCAGGAGATCAAGGAAGTGCGCGCCGGCGACATCGCCGCCGTGGTGGGCCTGAAGGACGTCATCACCGGCGACACGCTGTGCGACGAGAACAAGCCCATCATCCTCGAGAAGATGGTGTTCCCGGAACCGGTGATCTCCGTCGCCGTCGAGCCGAAGACCAAGGCCGACCAGGAGAAGATGGGCATGGCG
>QGUX01000243.1 GCA_003242275.1 Pseudomonadota bacterium
GTGGCCAAGACGCTGGGCGAGGCCATCGTGCTGGTGTTCCTGGTGATGTTCCTGTTCCTGCAGAACTTCCGCGCCACGCTGATCCCGACGATCGCGGTGCCGGTGGTGCTGCTGGGCACCTTCGGCGTGCTGGCCGCCTTCGGCTATTCGATCAACACGCTGACCATGTTCGGCATGGCGCTGGCCATCGGCCTGCTGGTGGACGACGCCATCGTGGTGGTCGAGAACGTCGAGCGTGTGATGAGCGAGGAGGGGCTCTCGCCCCGGGAGGCCACCCGCAAGTCCATGGGCCAGATCACCGGCGCGCTGGTGGGCATCGCGCTGGTGCTGTCGGCGGTGTTCGTGCCGATGGCCTTCTTCGGTGGCTCGGTGGGCGTGATCTACCGCCAGTTCTCGGTCACGCTGGTGTCGGCGATGACGCTGTCGGTGACCGTGGCGATGATCCTGACGCCGGCGCTGTGCGCCACCATCCTGAAGCCCCTGCCGCCCGGCCACAAGCACGGCGAGCGCGGCTTCTTCGGCTGGTTCAACCGCTTCTACGAGCGCACCAACGAGGGCTACCTGAGGCGCCTGTCCGGCGTGCTCACCCACAACAGGCGCGCGCTGGCCGTGTACGCGGCGCTGGTGGTGGCGCTGGGCATGCTGTTCGTGCGCATTCCCACCTCGTTCCTGCCCGACGAGGATTCCGGCGCCATGCTGGCCATCGTGCAGACCCCGCCGGGCGGCACGCGCGAGCGCACCGAGGCGGCGCTGGAGCAGGCGCTCGACTACTTCCTCACCCAGGAGTCGGAGCTGGTCGAGGGCGTGCTGACCGTGGCCGGCTTCAGCTTCGCCGGCGTGGGCCAGAACATGGGCCTGGTGTTCGTGCGGCTGAAGCCCTGGGAGGAACGCACAGGCAGGGGCCAGGACGTGCACTCCATCGCGCGGCGCGCCAGCGGTTACTTCGCCACCATCCGCGACGCGTCGATCTTCGCCGTGGTGCAGCCCTCGGTGCCCGAGCTGGGCACGGCGGCCGGCTTCGACATGATGCTGGTGAACCGCGGCGGCCTCTCGCACGAGCAGTTCCTGGCGGCGCGCAACCAGCTCATCGGCATGGCGGCACAGGATCCGCGGCTGATGTCGGTGCGTCCCAACGGCGTGGAGGATGCGCCGCAGTTCAAGCTGAACATCGACTACGAGAAGGTCAGCGCGCTGGGCATTCCCATCACCGAGGTCACGCAGACGCTGTCGGCGGCCTGGGGCTCGGCCTACGTCAACGACTTCATCGACCGCGGCCGCGTCAAGCGCGTGTACGTGCAGGGCGATGCCTCGGCGCGCATGCGTGCCGAGGACCTGGGCAAGTGGTACGTGCGGAACAGGGCCGGTGAGATGGTGCCGTTCTCGGCCTTCAGCAGCGGCGAATGGGTGTACGGCCCGCAGAAGCTGACGCGCTTCAATGGCGTGCCCGCCTACAACATCCAGGGCCAGGCCGCGGCGGGCTACAGCTCCGGCGAGGCCATGGACGCCATGGAGGAACTGGTGGCTCGGCTGCCGGCGGGCGTGGGCCAGGAGTGGACTGGCATCTCGTACGAGGAGCGCCTCTCCGGCGGCCAGGCGCCGGCGCTGTACGCGGTGTCGCTGGCCGTGGTGTTCCTGTGCCTCGCGGCGTTGTACGAGAGCTGGTCGATCCCGGCGGTGGTGCTGCTGGTGGTCCCCATGGGCATCCTGGGCGCGGTGATCGCCACGCTGCTGCGCGGCCTGTCGAACGACGTGTTCTTCCAGGTGGGCCTGCTGACCACCATGGGCATCACGGCGCGCAATGCCATCCTGATCGTGGAGTTCGCCAAGGACTACTACGACAATGGTGCCAGCCTGATCGATGCGGTGATGCGCGCCGCGCGCCAGCGCCTCAGGCCCATCCTGATGACCTCGCTGGCCTTCACCTGCGGCGTGCTGCCGCTGGCGCTGGCCAACGGCGCGGGCTCGGGCTCGCAGAACGCGGTGGGCACCGGCGTGGTCGGCGGCATGATCTCGGCGCTGATCCTGTCGATCTTCTTCGTGCCGCTGTTCTTCGTGCTGGTGCTGGGCGGGCTGCACATCAAGCCGCACCCGCATGCGCCTCGCGGCGGCAAGGAGTACGTGCCGGAGGGGCCGACCTGAGGCACCGCCGCGCTGGACGGCGCGGCGGCCGCGTGCGATCCGCCCCATGAACAAAGGCCCCGCCTTCGCGGGGCCTTTGCCTTTACGCCGGCGTGTCGGCGCTCAGGGTGCGGGCACCAGCCCCCGCTTCTCCAGCAAGGGTTCGATGCGCGGCTCGCGGCCGGCGAAGTCGCGGAACAGCGTCATCGCGTCCACGCTGCCGCCGCGCGAGAGCAGCTTCTGCCGGAAGCGCTCGCCGTTGGCGCGCGTCAGCCCGCCGTTCTCCTCGAACCAGCGCTGCGTGTCGGCGTCCAGCACCTCGGCCCAGATGTAGGCGTAGTAACCCGCCTGGTAGCCGCCCATGATGTGGCTGAAGTAGGTGGTGCGGTAGCGCGGCGGCACCGGCGCGAAGTCCACCCCTTCCTCCTTCAGCGCGCGCGCCTCGAACTCGAGCACGCCGTCGGCGTCGGGCACGGCATCCGCCGCAAGCTGGTGCCAGCGCTGGTCGAGCAGGGCGGCGGCCAGGTACTCGGTGGTGGCGTGGCCCTGATTGAACTTCTGCGCCGCCACCACCTTTTCCAGCAGTTCCTGCGGCATGGGCTCGCCGGTGCGGTAGTGCACCGCGTAGTTCCTCAGCACCTCGGGCCAGTCGGCCCACATCTCGTTCACCTGCGAGGGGAACTCGACGAAGTCGCGCGGCACGTTGGTGCCGCTGAAGTACGGGTACTCCACGTCGGAGAACATGCCGTGCAGGGCGTGGCCGAACTCGTGGAAGGCGGTGGTGACCTCGTCCCAGGTCAGCAGCGTCGGCTCGCCCGGTGGCGGCTTGGGGATGTTCAGGTGGTTGGCCACCACGGGCTTCAGGCCCAGCAGGCGCGACTGCGGCACGTAGTCATTCATCCACGCGCCGCCGCGCTTGGAGCTGCGCGCGTACATGTCCGCAATGAACAGCGCCAGCGGCTTGCCGTCGGCGTCGAACACCTCGTACACCCACACGTCGGGGTGGTACACGGGCAGGTCGTGGCGGCGCCTGAAGGTGAGGCCGTACAGCCGGTTGGCGGCGTGGAACACGCCCTTCTCCAGCACGTTGGTCAGTTCGAGGTAGGGCTTGAGCTGCGACTCGTCGAAGGCGAACTTCTCCCTGCGCACCTTCTCGCTGTAGAAGTCCCAGTCCCAGGCGGCGAGCGAGAAGCCGCCGCCCTCGCGGTCGATCAGGGCCTGCAGCTCGGCGGCCTCGCGCCGTGCATTGGCCACGGCCGCCGGCGCCAGCCGGCGCAGCATGTCGTTGACCGCCGCGGGCGTGCGTGCGGTCTGGTCCTCCAGGCCATAGGAGGCATAGTCCGGATAGCCCAGCAGCGCCGCGCGCTCGGCACGCAGCTTCATGGTGCGCGCCACGATGGCGCGGTTGTCGTAGGGGCCGCCGCGGCTGCCGCGCGCCACCGAGGCCTCGTGCACGCGCCGGCGCAGCGCACGCGAGGTGAGCTGCGAGTTCACCGGCTGGCCGGTGGTGTTCAGCAGCGTCAGCACGTACTTGCCGTCGAGGCCGCGCGACTTCGCCTCGGCGGCGGCCGCCTCGACCTGCGCCGTGGTGAGGCCGTCGAGCTCGCGCACGTCCTCGACCACCACGGCCGAGGCGTTCACCTCGTCGAGCACGTTCTGGCTGAACTGGCTGGACAGCGAGGCCAGCTCGGCATTGATGGCCTTCAGGCGCTCCTTGTCGGCGGCGGACAGCTTCGCGCCGGCGCGCACGAGGTCGCTGTAGCGGCGCTCGACCAGCCGCACCGCCTCGGCATCGAGCCCGAGCTCGTGGCGCTTCTGGTACAGCGCCTCGATGCGCGCGAACAGCTTCCCGTCGAGCAGGATGGCGTCGTTGTGCGCGGCGAAGCGCGGCGCGTACTCACCGCGCAGGCGGTTGCGCGTGTCGTTGGTGTCGGCGGCCACCAGCGCGAAGAACACGATCTGGGCGCGCTCCAGCACCTGGCCGCTCTTCTCCAGCGCCACCAGCGTGTTCTCGAAGGTGGGTGGTTCCGGGTTGTCGGCGATGGCGCGCACCTCGGCGAGCTGCTGCGCCATGCCGGCCTCGAAGGCCGGCGCGAAGTGCTCGTCCCGGATGCGGTCGAACTGGGGATAGTTGAAGGGCAGCGGGCTGGGGGCGAAGAAGGGGTTCTCCGCGGACTCGGCGGCGGGCAGGGAGGTGGTGGCGAGCATGGTGGTCAGCAGCAGGGCGGATGAGGTCGGGGTGCGGGAAGCCATGTCGAGGAACCGGCGAAACGAAGGAGGATAGCCTAGCGCAAGGCGCCACCCCGTCCGGCATTCCCGGCCGTCCCCTGCCCATGATGCAATCACGGATGGCCGGGAGTAGCCTCGTGCCCATGCCGATGACGCCCTCCGTGAAGACCCTCCGTCCCGCGCTCGCGGCGTTGGCGCTGGTGGCCCTGTTGCCCGGCTGCCAGCGCCCGGCCGGGGAGCCGGCCGCTCCCGCCGCCGCGCCGGCCGCGGCTCCGGCGGGCACTTCGGTTGCGCATGTCGAAGGCATCGAATGGTTCGAGGGCGGCATCGACGCCGCCTTCGACGCGGCGCGCGAGCAGGACCGCCTCGTGTTCCTGTATTGGGGCGCCGAGTGGTGCCCGCCGTGCCATGACCTCAAGGCCCATGTCTTCCCGCGCGAGGATTTCCAGCGCTCGCTGAAGCAGTTCATCCCCGTCTACCTCGACGGCGACGCCCCCGGCGCGCAGCGCATCGCGGAGCAGTTCCGCGTGCAGGGCTATCCGTCGGTGGTGGTGCTCACCCCGGACCGCCGCGAGCTGGCCCGCATCTCCGGTGGCAGCGACCTCGCCAGCTATGCCGAGGTGCTCGAGCTGGCGCTGGAGAACACCCATCCAGTGGAGGAACTGCTGG
>QGUX01000244.1 GCA_003242275.1 Pseudomonadota bacterium
ACCACAAGGGCAGGGGCGTGCTGATGCCGCCGCCCGGGCCCGAGCCGGATCCGGACGAGGCCGGGGAAGCCGCTACTGGCTGTCCAGCGCCTGCCCGGTGATGCCGCGGCCCTCCGGGCCGAGCAGCTTCAGGAATGGTCCCAGCAGCGTTTCCGGCAGCGGCAGGGTGGTGATGTCCTCGGACGGATAGGCCTGGCGCCGCATCACGGTACGGGCCCGTCCCGGATTGATGGTGTTCACGCGGATGTTCGAGTTGCCCTCGAGCTCCGAGGCCAGTACCTGCGAGAGTCCCTCGATGGCGAACTTCGAGACCGCATAGGCACCCCAGTTGGGACGTCCGCGGCGGCCCACGCTGCTGGAGGTGAAGATCACCGAGGCGTCCGGCGACTTCCTCAGCGCCGGCAGCAGCACCTGCGTGAGCGCGAAGGCCGCGGTCACGTTCACGTGCATCACCCGGCACCACGTGGGCACCTCGTAGTGCTCGATCGGCGTCAGCGTGCCGAGCAGCGCGGCGCAGTGCACCAGGCCGTCGAGCCTTCCGTAGCGCTGCAGCACGGCCGCGGCCAGGCGGTCGTAGTCGGCGGCCAGCGCCTTCTCGAGGTCGAGCACCGCCATCAGCGCCTTGCCGGGCGAGATCACCTCGCATTCGCCGTGCAGCGTGCGCAGCTTGCCCTCGTTGCGCGCGATGGCCACCACCTCGGCGCCCGCCTTCAGGCACGCCAGCGTCAGCGCGCGGCCAATGCCGCCGGTTGCACCGGTGATGGCGATGACGCGGCCGGAAAGATCGTCGTTCATGGAAGCCTTCCGTCGAGCCAGTCGAGGATCTGGGGCGGCCGGTCGATCATGGCGTCCGGCGCCCAGGCATGCGGATCGTCGTCCGGACCCAGGTAGCCGTAGCGGGCCACCAGCACGGGCATGCCGGCGGCGCGCGAGGCCTGCACGTCACGCTCGGCGTCGCCCACGTACAGGCACCCGGCCGGTGGCAGCGACAGGCGTTCCGCCGCGAGCAGGAGCGGGGCCGGATGCGGCTTCCTCTGCGGCAGGGTATCGCCCGACACCACGCAGCCGGCCTCGTCAGCGAGGCCGAGCGCGGCCAGCAGCGGTTCGGTCAGGAAGCCGGGCTTGTTGGTCACGATGCCCCAGTCCATGCCGCGCGCGGCCAGCGCATCCAGCACCTCGCGGCATCCCTCGAACAGACGCGTGCCCGCGGTGAGCCGCCGGCTGTAAAGCTCGACGAGGCGCTGGCGCAGCTGCTCCTGCAGTGCGGGCGGTTCGTCGGGAAAGCCGAAGCGGATGAGGCCACCCGAGCCATGCGACACATGGGCGCGGGCCGCGGCGTAGGGCAGGGGGTCGCGCCCCTGTTCGACGCGGACCTGGTTCAGGACCTCCACGAGGTCCGGGGCGGTGTCGAGCAGCGTGCCGTCGAGGTCGAACAGCACCGCGCGGATGGAAGCGTTCTTCAAGGCTCTGACGTCGCAGGCTCGGGATCAGGCGGCCACGGGAGCCAGGTGCGCGATGTAGTTCACCGATACATCGCGGCTGAGGCTGCAGCGGCCGCTGAAAGGTTCATAGTGGAGTCCCGTGGTGTCGAGCAGCGCGAGGTTCGCGGCGCGGCCCCAGGCGGCCAGTTCGGCGGGGCGGATGAAACGCTCGTACTCGTGCGTGCCGCGCGGCAGCAGGCGCAGCACGTACTCGGCGCCGACGATGGCCATCAGGAAGGACTTGAGGTTGCGGTTCAGCGTGGAGACGAACACGGCGCCGCCCGGCCGCACCAGCCTGCCCAGCACGCCGAGGAAGGCCGCTGGTTCGGCCACGTGCTCCAGCATCTCCATGCAGCACACCACGTCGAAGGCCTGGGGCTCGGCGCGCGCCAGTTCGGCCGCGTCCTGGACGCGGTACTCGATCCCGAGGCCGCCCTCGGCCGCATGCAGCCGCGCGGTCTCGATCATGGCCGGCGCGAGGTCGATGCCGGTGACCCTGCCGCCGCGGCGCGCCAGCGCCTCGGCCAGCAGGCCGCCACCGCAGCCCACGTCGAGCACGCGCGCGCCGGAAATCGCGGCGCGCGAGGCGACGTAATCGGCGCGTGCGGGATTGAGCCGGTGCAGCGGCCTGAACTCGCCCTCGCTGTCCCAGAAGCGGTGCGCAAGGGCCTCGAACTTGGCGATTTCCGCCGGATCGGCGCTGCTTTCCAGACCTTGGCTCACGGGTCCGGAGTATAGCGCCTCGCGGGCTGCCGGTGGCACCGGAATGGGGCTTGCGTATGGTAGAATCAATGGTTTGCGACAGGCCCCGTGTGGGGTGTGGAAAGCCTGGCCGAATGAGCGAAATCGCGCGCGAAATACTGCCCGTCAACCTCGAAGACGAGATGCGCCAGTCGTATCTCGACTACGCCATGAGCGTGATCGTGGGGCGCGCGCTGCCCGACGTGCGCGACGGCCTGAAACCCGTGCACCGGCGCGTGCTGTACGCGATGCGCGAGCTGGGCAACGACTGGAACAAGCCCTACAAGAAGTCCGCCCGCGTGGTCGGCGACGTGATCGGCAAGTACCACCCGCACGGCGACTCGGCGGTGTACGACGCCATCGTGCGCATGGCCCAGCCATTCTCGATGCGCTACATGCTGGCCGACGGCCAGGGCAACTTCGGCTCGGTGGACGGCGACATGCCGGCGGCCATGCGCTACACCGAGGTGCGCATGTCGCGCATCGCGCACGAGCTGCTGGCCGACATCGACAAGGAAACGGTCGACTTCGTCCCCAACTACGACGAGTCCGAGCAGGAGCCGGCGGTGCTGCCGGCGCGCATCCCGAACCTGCTGATCAACGGCGCCTCGGGCATCGCCGTGGGCATGGCCACCAACATCCCGCCGCACAACCTCACCGAGGTGGTCAACGCGCTGATCGCGGTGATCGACGACCCGGGCATTTCGCTGGCGCAGCTGATGCAGCACCTGCCGGGCCCGGACTTCCCCACCGCCGGCATCATCAACGGCGCGGCCGAGATCGTCACTGCCTACAAGACCGGCCGCGGCCGGCTGTCGCTGCGCGGCCGCGCGCACTTCGAGGAAGTGGGCCGCGGCGAGCGCCAGGCCATCGTCATCACCGAGCTGCCCTACCAGGTCAACAAGGCGCGGCTGATCGAGCGCATCGCCGAGCTGGTGCGCGAGAAGCAGATCGACGGCATCGCCCCGGACGGCCTGCGCGACGAGTCCGACAAGGACGGCATGCGCATCGTCATCGAGTTGAAGCGCGGCGAGGTGGCCGAGGTGGTGCTGAACAACCTCTACGCGCAGACGCCACTGGAGACGGTGTTCGGCATCAACATGGTGGCCTTGGTCGACGGCCAGCCGAAGCTGTGCCCGCTGCGCGAGCTGCTCGACGCCTTCATCCGCCACCGCCGCGAGGTGGTGACGCGGCGCACGGTGTTTGACCTGCGCAAGGCGCGCGAGCGGGCCCACCTGCTGGAAGGCCTGGCCGTGGCGCTGTCGAACATCGACGAGGTGATCGCACTGATCAAGGCCTCGCCCTCGATGCCCGAGGCGCGCGTGGCGCTGATGTCGCGCGCCTGGCCGGCGGGTGCCGTGCCGAAGCTGCTCGAGCGCGCCGGCGCCCTCGACTCGCGGCCGGACGGGCTCGATCCCTCCCTCGGCCTGAAGGACGGTGTCTACCGCCTCAGCGAGGCGCAGGCCAATGCCATCCTCGAGATGCGCCTGTCGCGCCTGACCGGCCTGGAGCAGGACAAGATCTTCACCGAGTACGGCGAGCTGCTGGAGCAGATCGTCGACCTGATGGACATCCTCGCCCGTCCGGAGCGGCTCACGCAGGTGGTGCGCGATGAGCTGGTGGAAGTGCGCGAGCAGTTCGGCGACGCGCGCCGCACCGAGATCTCGCTCGATCACCTGAACCTGCGCACCGAGGACCTGATCGAGCCGCAGGACGTGGTGGTGACCTTCTCGCACGCCGGCTATGCCAAGAGCCAGCCGGTGTCCGACTACCAGGCGCAGCGCCGCGGTGGCCGCGGCCGCACCGCCGCCGCCACCAAGGACGAGGACTTCATCGAGAAGCTGTTCGTCGCGCACACGCACGACACCCTGCTCTGCTTCTCCAACCGCGGCCGGGTGTACTGGCTGCGCGTGTTCGAGCTGCCGCAGGCCGGTCGCACCTCGCGCGGCAAGCCGATCGTGAACCTGCTGCCGCTGGCCGAGGGCGAGAAGATCACCGCGGTGCTGCCCATCAAGCAGTTCGACGAGGGGCATTTCGTCTTCATGGCGACCAGGAGCGGCACCGTGAAGAAGACGGTGCTGTCGGCCTTCTCGCGTCCGCGCGCCACCGGCATCATCGCCGTGGACCTGCGCGACGACGACCAGCTCGTGGGCGTGCAGCTCACCGACGGAAAGCGCGAGATCATGCTGTTCACCAGCGGCGGCAAGGCCATCCGCTTCCGCGAGGAGGAGGTGCGACCGATGGGTCGCGACTCCACCGGCGTGCGCGGCGTGAAGCTGGCCGAGGGTCAGTCGGTGATCTCGCTGGTGGTGGTGGGCGAGGGGCTCATCCTCACCGCCTCGGCCAATGGCTACGGCAAGCTCACGCCGCTCGAGGACTTCCCGGTGCATGGCCGCGGCGGCCAGGGCGTGATCGCGCTGCAGACCACCGAACGCAATGGCGAGACCGTCGCGGCGCTGCAGGTCACGCCGGACCAGGAGCTGATGATGATCAGCTCCAATGGCACGCTGGTGCGCACCCGCGTGGCCGAGGTGTCGGTACAGGGCCGCAATACGCAGGGCGTGCGGCTGATCCGGCTCGATGCCGGCGACCGGCTCACCGGCGTGGAGGCAGTGGAGCCCCTGTCCGGCGAAGAGGGACATGAGGAGGATGCGGGCCGGCCCGCCGCCGGTGAATCCGCGGCGGGGGAGGAGCCCGCCGGGGAC
>QGUX01000245.1 GCA_003242275.1 Pseudomonadota bacterium
GGTGCGGAACGACAGGGTGGTGGTGTGCGCCGGAACTCGCGCGCCATCCCCCCCACAGCACACCCGCGCTGCGTCGCGCATGAATTCGGGGGTCCGGGCAGGGCGTGGCGCAGGGCAGATACGTGCGCCCGGTTACCACGCACCAGCCGGTCGATCAGGCGGTGCCCGTCCAATCCGAGGTTCCACGGATGCAGCGCGGGTGTGATGAAGGCCCCTGGCGCGCAAGTTCCGGCGCACCACCACTGCCATTTCGTCCAGCAATATGGTCCATGCGCCGGCTGTCCGCGGCGCGCCAGGGGCCTTCATCGCGACCGCGCGGCCCCTTGGCACACCGTCTTGTGCGGGAGATCCTCCACCAGGCCGACGCCCGACTGCTACGCGCGCGGCGGCGGCGAAAGCGGCTGCTCCACCTCCCGCCTGGCCTGCGCCGCGATTCCCTCGCGGAACTCGTACGCCTCCAGCGTGTTCTGGATCAGCATCGCGATCGTCATCGGCCCCACGCCGCCCGGCACCGGCGTGATCCACGACGCCCGCTCCTTCGCGGCCTCGAACTCGACGTCACCCACCACCTTGCCCGAGGGCAGGCGGTTGATGCCCACGTCGAGCACGACGGCGCCCGGCTTGATCCACTCGCCCTTGACGAACTCCGGCTTGCCGATGCCGGCCACCACGAGGTCGGCGCGGCGCACATGGTCGGCGAGGTTCTTCGTCCTGCTGTGGCAGATCGTGACGGTGGCGCCCTTCATCAGCAGCTCCAGTGCGGCCGGGCGGCCGACGATGTTGGACTGGCCGAGCACGACGGCGTCCATGCCGGCCGGGTCGATGCCCGAGTACTCCAGCATCTTCATGCAGCCGTAGGGCGTGCACGGGCGAAGCCGCGGCGTGCGCTGCGCCAGCAGGCCGAGGTTCTGCGGATTGAAGCCATCCACGTCCTTCTCGACCGCGATCGCGTCGATGACGGCCTTGCTGTCGATCTGTTTCGGCACCGGCAGCTGCACCAGGATGCCGTCGATGGCCGGGTCGGCGTTGAGCGCCTGCACCACCGCCAGCACCTCTTCCTGCGTGGCGGTCGCCGGCAGTTCCTTCTTCACCGACAGCATGCCGGCGGCCTCGGTGGCCTGGTGCTTGTTGCGCACGTAGATCTGCGAGGCCGGGTCATTGCCGACGATGACCACGGCCAGGCCCGGGACGCGCCGCCCCGCCGCCTTCAGGGCGTCCACCCGCGCCTTGATGTCCTCGCGCAGCTTCAGCGCAATGGCCTTGCCGTCGATCAGTCGTGCCGTCATCGAGCTCGTCTCCCGCCAATGTCCGAAAAAGGGCGGTAGGGTATCATCTGGTGCTGTCGGGGCGTAGCGCAGTCTGGTAGCGCATCTGGTTTGGGACCAGAGGGTCGGAGGTTCGAATCCTCTCGCCCCGACCATCCTCGCAGCCGCGGCGGCAGCGCCTGCGCGGCCCCGTGCTCACCTCCGGCAGAACAGCGCGTGCAGCGTTTCGACGATGCGCCGGGCCGGCGCCGAGGCCAGGCCATAGTGGACGTTCTGCCCCGCCCGGCGGGCGCGCACCAGTCCTTCCTCCCGCAGCACCGCCAGGTGCTGGGACAGCGCGGATTGCGACAGGGGCAGGGCGCGATTGAGCTCTCCCACGGTCTTCTCGCCCCCGATCAGCAGGCAGACCAGCAGCAGGCGGTTCTGGTTGGACAGGACGCGCAGCAGGCGAGCGGCCTCGGCGGCGCTGCGCCCCAGGTCCGGCGCGATGCGGGCCGCACGGCGGCGGGAATCCGTAGAACTCCTGACTGGTGCCGCTGGTGCCATCGGCGAAGAATAACGCAGGGACTTCAGTTGTTTCTAATATTAGAAAGTTCTAATATGAAACCCGTCAGCGGCACCTGCTCCTGCACGCAATTCCCAGGGACAGGGATGTGGGGCAGTACCGCACGGCAGAGGTGGTGATGCCATGAACCAGGCCCGTTGCCTGCCGCACGCGCGGCGCCGGTCCTCCCCGCGGGAGACCCGCTGATGGACGCGCTCACGCTCGCCCGGCTGCAGTTCGCGGCCAACATCAGCTTCCACATCCTGTTCCCGACCATCTCGATCGGGCTCGCCTGGGTCCTCCTGTATTTCAAGCTGCGTTTCAATCGCACCGGTGATGCGCGCTGGATGGACGCCTACCGCCTGTGGGTGAGGATCTTCGCGCTCACCTTCGCGCTGGGCGTGGTCAGCGGTGTCACGATGAGCTTCCAGTTCGGCACCAACTGGCCGGGCTACATGGAAACCGTGGGCAATGTGGCCGGGCCACTGCTCGCCTACGAGGTGCTCACGGCGTTCTTCCTTGAGGCGACCTTCCTGGCCGTGATGCTGTTCGGCATCGGCCGGGTGCCCGACCGCATGCACACGCTGGCCATCGTGCTGGTCGCCGTGGGCACCAGCCTGTCGGCGTTCTGGATCCTGGCGCTGAACTCGTGGATGCAGACGCCGGCCGGCTACGAGATGGTAGACGGCGTCGCGCATGCCACCGACTGGCTGGCCGTGCTGTTCAACCCCTCGATGCCGTGGCGCGTGGCGCACATGCTGCTTGCCTCGGGGCTCACCGTCGCCTTCCTGATCGCCGGCATCTCGGCCTGGCGCCTGCTGCGTGGGGATGCGCGCCCGGACGTGCGCCCCTCGCTGCTGAGCGCGGTGCGCCTGGCCGCGGTGCTGGTCCCGCTGCAGATCCTGGTCGGCGACCTGCACGGCCTCAACACCCTCGAGCACCAGCCCGCCAAGATCGCGGCCATCGAGGGCGTGTGGAAGACCGAACGGGCGGCGCCGCTGCTGCTGTTCGCCTGGCCCGACGAGCAGGAGCGCCGCAACCGCTTCGAGGTCGGCATCCCCGGCGGCGCCAGCCTGATCCTGCGGCACGAGGTGCAGGGCGAGATCCAGGGCCTGGACGAGTTCCCGGGCGCGCACCCGCCGGTGAAGCCGCTTTTCTTCGGCTTCCGGGTGATGGTGGGCGTGGGCCTGCTGATGCTGGCCGCCTCCTGGCTGGGCCTGTGGTGGACGCGGGGCGGACGCGAGCCGCCGCGGCGCTGGCTCAGGTGGATGGTGGCCATGACCTTCTCCGGCTGGGTGGCGACGCTGGCCGGGTGGTACGTGACGGAGATCGGCCGCCAGCCGTGGCTGGTGCAGGGCGTGCTGCGTACGGCCGATGCGGCGACGAAGCAACCCATCCCCATCGGCACCAGCCTCGCGCTGTACCTCGTGCTGTACGTGGCGCTGGTCGCCGCCTACGTCAGCGTGGTGTTCTACATGGCCGGAAAGGGCCCCAACCAGCCAGCCGACGTGCGCGAGCAACAGCGTCCCGGGGGAGAGGCCGTCCATGGCGCCTGATCTTTCCACTCCCGCCGGCTACCTGCCGGTGATCTTCATGGCCCTGATGGGCATCTCGCTGTTCCTTTACGTGGTGCTCGACGGGTACGACCTGGGCGTGGGCATCCTGTTGCCCGGCGCCACCGACCACGAGAAGGACATCATGGTGGCCTCCATCGGCCCGTTCTGGGACGCCAACGAGACCTGGCTGGTGCTGGGCATCGGCCTGTTGCTGGTGGCCTTTCCCGTGGCGCACGGCATCGTGCTGACCTCGCTGTACCTGCCGGTGGTGCTGATGCTGATTGGCCTGATCCTGCGCGGCGTGGCCTTCGACTTCCGCGTCAAGGGACGCGACCACCACAAGCCGCTGTGGAACCGCCTGTTCTGGCTGGGTTCGGTGGTCGCCGCCGCGGCGCAGGGCTTCATGCTCGGCGGGTACATCACCGGCTTCGCCACCTCGTGGGCGGCGCGCGGTTTCGCGCTGCTGACCGCCGTATGCGTGCCGGCGCTGTACGCGCTGCTGGGCGCGGGCTGGCTGCTGATCAAGACCGGGGGCGCACTGCAGATGAAGGCCGTGTACTGGGCACGCCGCTGCTGGTGGGGCGCGCTGGCCGGCTTCATCGCCGTGTCCACGGCCTCGCCCCTGGTCAGCGAGCGCATCTTCGAGAAGTGGTTCAGCCTGCCGTTCGTGGTGCTGCTCGCGCCGCTGCCCATCGTGACGCTGGCCCTGCTGCTGATCGCCGCCCGCTCGCTCGCGCGGCTGCCGGTCCGGCTGGGGCAGGGCAACGAATACGGAATCTGGGTGCCCTTCGCCTGCACCATCGGCGTGATCGTGATCGGCTTCTACGGCCTCACCTACAGCCTGTTCCCCTACCTGGTGGTGGACCGCCTGACGATCTGGCAGGCCGCCAGCGCGCCCGAGTCGCTGCTGTTCATCCTGGTCGGCGCGCTGGTGGTGCTGCCCGCGATCGGCGGCTACACGATCTATGTCTACAGGGTGTTCCGCGGCAAGGCGCAACCGCTCAGCTATGGCTGACCGGGCCCGGCAGGGCGGCGGGCGGCGGCGCACAGGAAAAATCTCCGGACCCAGCAGCATTTTTTCCCGATTCTTGTATACTCCCGCCCCCCGCGGCCCGCTGGCCGGCGACGACCGGCAGGCGGCGGGACAGTGACCAGCCACGCGTGGCCCGGTTCGGACCGATGTCCTACCATTGGCAGCGCCTCACAGGGCGCCCGTAGCTCAGTTGGATAGAGCATCGGCCTTCTAAGCCGAGGGTCGCAGGTTCGACTCCTGCCGGGCGCGCCAGACGGGTCGCTGGTGTGTACGATGGTGGACGTAGCTCAGCTGGTAGAGTCCCGGATTGTGATTCCGGCTGTCGCGGGTTCGAGTCCCGTCGTCCACCCCATTCCAGGAATGGGCCGTTAGCTCAGTTGGTAGAGCAGTTGACTCTTAATCAATTGGTCGTAGGTTCGAATCCTACACGGCCCACCACCTTCCGCTTCGAGGCGAAAGTGGCGGAACTGGTAGACGCACTGGATT
>QGUX01000246.1 GCA_003242275.1 Pseudomonadota bacterium
GGCCTGCACCGACAAGTCGCTGCACACCAAGGATTTCGTCAAGGCGGCGCAGGCGGACGGCTTCCGCTACGCCCGGCGCCTCACCAACAAGGCCGATGTCCCGCACGTGGTGAAGGAATGGCTGGAGTTCGACGGCCCGGCCTTCCTCGAGGTCATGATCGACCCTGATGCCGGCGTGTACCCCATGGTGCCGCCGGGCGCTCCCTACGACGCGATGATCACGGGCGCGCACATCCGCGCCCGCCAGGCGCCGAAGGTGGTCGAGAAGCCCGACGCTTCCGAGATGTTCTAGCCCGACGTCCGAACAGCGTCCGCGCGAGAGCCATGGCCCGTCCCGGCAAGCACCAGGAGACCGCGCCGCAACCGCGGTTGCGGCGGGCCTACTACGACTGCCGCTACGGACAGCTCCACCTGCACAATGCCATCCCGCCCGGCGGCGGCTTCGACGAGCTGACCTCGGTGATCTGCCTGCACGACGAGGGCGAGACCGGCGGCGTGTTCCTGCCGGCCATGCAGTCGCTGGGCGCGCGCCGCTCGGTGTATGCGCCCGACCTGCCGGGCACCGGCGGCACCGACCCGGCGCCCGGCGTGCCGCCCGTCGAGGCGGCCGTGAACATGGTGTGCGATTTCCTCGACAGCATGCGCCTGCGCACCGTGGACGTGGTGGCACGCGGCCGCGCCTCCGCCGTGGCGCTGAAGCTGGTGGCGCAGCGCGGTGACGCCGTGCGCCGCGTGGTGCTGGTCGATGCGCCGGAGGCGCCGCGGCCGGACGCGCGCACGCGGGTGCTCGCGGCGGCGGAGGCCACGCCCCAGCGCCTGGTGGAGCTGCTGGCGCCATAGGAGAGGCATGCAGCGCCCCATGCAAGGTCCTCCCGACGATCACCTGCCTGACTTCAGCGGCACCGACACGATTCCGCTGCCCATCCTGCGCGCGGAGGACACCGGACGCGTGGAAGCCCCGGACCTTCCGGAGGAGGACGAGGCGGAGGTGCCGGTGCGCATCCGGCCCCGGGTGACGGTGCAGGATCCGCTGACCAGAACCGACACCTTCCAGGCACGCAGCCTCGCGCCGCTGGCGGCCGTGAAGCCCGTCGACACCTCCGATCTGGCCGACACGTTGCGCCAGCACGAGCAGCAGCTGGAGCGCTCCCGGCAGCGCATTGCGGCGCTGGAATCGCAGCTGGCCGAGGCACAGCGCCGCTGCATCGAGCTGGAATCGGAGCTGGCGGAATCCGGCCGCCGGATCGAGGAACTCATGGCCGGGCGCGACGCGGCGCGCGCCGAGGCCGAGGCCGCCATCGCCGCCGCCAGGGCCGCGGAAGAGGCGAGGGCCGCCGCGGAGGCGCGCGCGCGCGAATCCGCCCGGGCCGCCGCTGCGTCCGCCGCGCAACAGGAGTCCCCGCCGCTTCCCGACGACCTGCGCTCCGCGCAGCGCGAACTCACGGTCCTGCGACGCGAGAACCAGCGCCTGCACGAGTCCCTGTCCACCGTGCAGGCGCGCATCGGCGTGCACGAGGCCCTGCTCTTCGAGGCCGAGGAGGCGCTGCGCGCCGCGCGCGCGGGCGGCCCCGCGCAGGCGCCGGCAACGGGTGATGCGCCGGCTTCCCCCGGGGCCGATGCGCATCGCGAGGGTACGCTGCGCATCGACTGGCAGGCCCGCTTCATCGAACTGGAGAAGATGCTCGAGGCCGAGCGCGCCGCCGCCTCCGCGAGGGCGCGCGAGTACGAGCAGCGGGTGGCGGGGCTCGAGCAGGCGCTGGAAGCCGAGCGCAGCCGCCAGCGCGGGGCCCCGGCCGCGCACAAGTCGCTGCCCATCGGCACGGTGCTGCGCGTGCTGGTGCGCGAGGAGGACGGCACCGAGTTCGTCTATCCGCTGGGCCGTCACACGACGGTCGGCCGCACGGCGGACAACGACATCCAGGTCAACACCACCTTCGTCAGCCGCCACCATGCGGTGCTGCTGACCAGCAACGAGCACTGCATCGTCGAGGACCTGAACAGCACCAACGGCATCCTGGTCAACGGCCAGCGCGTCAACCGGGCCCTGCTGCATCATGGCGACGCGCTCACCATCGGAAGGACCAACTTCAGGTACGAGGTGCGGCAATGACGGATTCCTATCTCGAGCGCGTGCTGAAGGCGCGCGTGTACGACGTCGCCATCGAGACGCCGCTCGACCGCATGCCGCGCCTGTCGGCGCGCCTGGGCTCCGAGGTGCTGCTCAAGCGCGAGGACCTGCAGCCGGTGTTCTCGTTCAAGCTGCGCGGTGCGTACAACAAGATCGCCAACCTGTCGGAGACCGTGGCGCGGCGCGGCGTGATCTGCGCCTCGGCGGGCAACCATGCGCAGGGCGTGGCGCTGGCGGCGCGCCGGCGCGGCATCCCGGCCACCATCGTGATGCCCGTGACCACGCCGCCGATCAAGGTCGATGCCGTCGCCGCGCTGGGCGCCGAGGTGGTGCTGCACGGCGACGTGTTCGACGCCGCCTACGAGCATGCGCAAAAGCTCTCGGCCGAGCGCCAGCTCGTGTTCGTGCATCCCTTCGACGACCCGGACGTGATCGCCGGCCAGGGCACGGTGGGCATGGAGATCCTGCGCCAGTCGCCCGGCGACATCGACGCCATCTTCGTCGGGGTGGGTGGCGGCGGCCTCATCGGCGGCATCGCCGCCTACGTGAAGTCGCTGTATCCGCGCACGCGCATCATCGGCGTGGAGCCCGAGGACGCCAACGCCATGTACGAGTCGATGCGCGCCGGCCGTCGCGTCACGCTCGACAACGTCGGCCTGTTCGCCGATGGCGTGGCCGTGCGCCGCGTCGGCGAGGAAACCTTCGCGCTGGCGCGAAAGTACGTGGACGAGATCGTGCTGGTGTCCACCGACGAGACCTGCGCGGCCATCCAGGACACCTTCGAGGACACGCGCGTGATCCCCGAGCCGGCCGGCGCGCTGGGCGTGGCCGGTGCGAAGAAGTTCCTCGCGCGCGAGAACTGGCACGGCAGGCGCGTGGTGGCCGTCAACAGCGGCGCCAACGTCAACTTCGACCGCCTGCGCTACATCGCCGAGCGCGCCGACCTCGGCGCCGGCCGCGAGATGCTGCTGGCGGTGGAGATTCCCGAGCAGAAGGGCAGCTTCCTGTCCTTCTGCCGCACGCTGGGGGCGCGCAGCATCACCGAGTTCAACTACCGCGAGCAGGGACGCGAGCGGGCGCAGATCTTCGTCGGCGTCAATGTCACCGGCGGGCGGGCCGAGCACGAGGCCATCATCGCGCTGCTGCGCGAGGCGGGCTATCCGGTGGTGGACATGACTGACAACGAGATGGCCAAGCTGCACGTGCGCTACATGATCGGCGGCCAGTCCCGCCTGCCCGACGAGCAGCTGTTCCGCTTCGAGTTCCCCGAGCGCCCGGGCGCGCTGCTGCGCTTCCTCGAGGCCGTGGGCACGCGCTGGAACATCAGCCTGTTCCACTACCGCAACCACGGGGCGGACACCGGCCGCGTGCTGGCCGGCGTGCAGGTGCCGCCGGGCGAGCGCGAGGACTTCCGGCTGCACCTCGACGAGCTGCGCTATCCCTACGTCGAAGAGACGTCCAATCCCGCCTACGGCATCTTCCTTGGACGCTGATCCCTCCATGCGGCACCCCGGCCGGCCGCCGGAGCCACCGTCCGGCCTGCGCGTGCAGGTGCTGCGTCTCGGCAAGCAGGTGGTGGTGGGCGCGGCCGGCTGCACCGTGGTGATGGTCGGCGCCGCGATGCTGGTGCTGCCCGGGCCGGGACTGGTGACCATGGCGCTGGGCCTCGCCATCCTGGGTCTGGAATTCGAACGCCCACGCACCTGGCTTGCCCGGATGAAGGCGCGGGGCGTGGCCCTGAAGGACCGCGTGGCGGCGGCGCGCGGCCGGCACCGGCGCCGGGACTGACGCCTCCGCTCCCCCTGCCGTTCAGCCTTGGTTCAGGGGGAAAAAGCCCTATTTACGGAGTTTCCCTGGGGATCTGTCTGACAGGGCAGCAGGGGCGGCCATGGGACATTCGGCGTACAATCGGTTTCCGCAGTTGATTTCACGGGGTGTCGCGAGCATGAACACCAGGCTTGTTCTTATCGCGGCGGCCGTGCTGCCGCTTGCCGGTTGCATGCGCGCGCACATCGACGAATCGCGCGAATTCGACACCCGCATCGCGGATGCCGAATCGGTGGTGGTGCTGGCCAAGCCGCAGATCGAGGGCGCGGGGGCCGAGAGCGAATTCCTCGACTGCATCGCCTACCGCATCGCCGGCCGGCGCAAGAACATCAAGGTCCATCCCAACGAGGAGTTCACCGACAAGCTGTTCCCCTGGTTCGAGCCGGGCACGGTGCCGACCCGGGCCGAGGGGCTGGAGAACATCCTCTCCCAGCCGGGCGTCGCCGAGCGCATCGCCGCCACCGGCGTGCGCTACATCGTCTGGCTCGACGGCGGCACGCGCAAGACCGACGGCGGCGGCAGCCTGGCCTGCGGCGCCGCGCCCGGGGCCGCCGGCTGCATCGGTTTCGGCTGGTGGGAAAAGGAATCGGACTACGAGGCCACGGTGTGGGACCTGCAACAGGCCCGCTCGGTGGGGTCGGTGGGCACCAATGTCACCGGCTCTTCGGCCATCCTGGGTGTCGTCGTGCCGCTGCCGCTGATCGCGCACACGCAGAACACGGCCTGCTTCCGACTGGGTGACCAATTGCGCGTGTTCCTCGAGGGCGGCTCGGCCGCAGGGGGCTGACATGAGGCACCTGTTCGTATTGCTCGTCGCCGCAATGCTGGCCGCCTGCGCCACCACCAGCGGTGGCGGTGGAGGCGGAGGAAGCAGCATCCCGATGCCGGACGACGGCGGCAGTTCG
>QGUX01000247.1 GCA_003242275.1 Pseudomonadota bacterium
CCGGGCATGGCACCCACGGAAGAGGAACTGCGGCACCCGAGGAAGCGGCATGGCGCGCGCGGGCCGGCGCTGCGGCTGGGGTTCGACCGCGTGCGCGGCCTGCCCGGCGCGGCGGCCGGGGCCATCCTCGCCGCGCGCCGGCAGGCGCCCTTCGCCAGCGCCCGTGACCTCGGCCAGCGCGCCGGCCTCACGCGCCACGACATGGAGGCCCTGGCGGCCGCCGGCGCGCTGGCCGGCCTCGAGGGCCACCGCCACCTGGCCTTCTGGGAGGTGGCGGGCCACCTGCCGCCGCTGCCGGCCGCGCCCGATGCGGTGCGCGAGGGGACCCGGCCGCTGCTGCGCGTGCCCACCGAGGCCGAGGACCTGTTCGCCGACTACCGGTCGCTGGGGTTCACGCTGGGGCGGCATCCGCTGGCGCTGCTGCGTGAGCGCTTCGAGCGGGTGAGGGTACGGCCCGTCGCCCGCGTGCTCGAGGCATCCGCCGGCGCGGCGGTACGGGTGGCCGGCCTGGTGACGGTGCGCCAGCGCCCGCAGACCGCGCGCGGGGTCACCTTCGTCACGCTCGAGGACGAATCAGGCCAGGTGAACGTGGTGGTGTGGCGGAGGCTGGCGGAGCGGCGCAATGCCGCGCTGGTGGGGGCAAGGCTGCTCGAGGTGCACGGGCACCTCGAGCGGGGAGATGGCGGCGTCACCCACGTGGTGGCGCGCGAGCTGGTCGATCGCAGTGCATGGCTGGGCACCCTGGCGGTGCCCAGCCATGACTTCCACTGAAGGAGGGCTACAGGCCCATGCGCATGCGGCGCGGCTTGCGCGGCGGCTTGGGATCGTCGATCTCGTAGTCGTCGAAGTCGGAGGTCAGCTCCGCCATGCGCTTCTGCTCGGCCAGCAGCTCGAGCTTGCGCCAGGCGGGGATGCCGTTGCGCGCGCCCCGGCGCCGCGCGAGGTCCATGTCGCGCGCCAGGCGGGCGAGGTCGACCTCTTCCTCGATGTCTTCGGCATCGAGGGTGTCCTCGTCGTCAGCATCGTCGAATTCTTCTGCTTCCTCTTTCTCGATCATGGCCATAGCTCATGAAAGAAGAACCGAAACGGGAATCCAACCCTTGACGACCTGAATATATACCTCAGCGGATCAGGTTGTTCATCTGGAATATTGGTAACAGCATCGCAAAAACAATGGCGATGACGAACAACCCCATCACGATGATCAGCAGCGGGCCCAGGAGGCCCACCAGCGCGGTCAGCAGGCTGTCGAGCTCCCGTTCCTGGCTCACCGCGGCCCGCTCCAGCATGGTGTCCAGCTCGCCGCTGGACTCGCCGCTGGAGATCAGGTGGATGGTCATGGGCGGGAACAACTTTCCGGTGGCCAGCGAGCGGCCGATGGGCGCCCCCTCGCGCACCCGGAGGGTTGCCGTGGCAACGGCCTCCCGCATGGGCAGGTTGTTGACCACCGAGCCGGCGATGCGCAGCGCCTCCAGCACCGGCACCGAGCTGCTGGTGAGGATGGACAGGGTGCGGGTGAACCGGGCGGTGTTGAAGCCGCGCACGACGCGGCCCACGATGGGCAGCTTCAGCTGCAGCCGGTCCACGCGCAGCCGCACGTCGGGCCGCCGCAGCAGCAGGGTCGACCCCACGACCAGGGCCGCCAGCCCCAGCAGCAGCAGCCACCACCACTCGCGGAAGAAGCCGCTGGTGGCGATCAGCACGCGGGTGATCAGGGGCAGGGTGGCCCGGTAGCTCTCGAACACCTCGGTGACCTTGGGCACCACGTACACCAGCAGGATGGACACGATGCCGAAGCACAGCACGGTCAGCACGATGGGATACAGCATCGCGCCCAGCACCTTCTGGCGGATCACCTCGCGGTTCTCGGTGTAGTCGGCCAGCCGCTCCAGCACCTCGTCCAGGTGGCCGGCCTGCTCGCCGGCCGACACCGTGGCGCGGAAGATCTCCGGGAACACGCGCGGGAACTCGGCCAGGCCGGTGGCCAGCGGGTGGCCCTCCATCACCTTGGCGCGCACGCCGATCAGGATGCGCTGCACGCGCGGCTTCTCGCTCTGCTGCGAGACGGCAAGCAGCGCCTCCTCCAGCGGCAGGCCGGCGCGCACCAGGGTGGCGAGCTGGCGGGTCAGCAGCGACAGGTCGGTGGCCGACACGCCGCCACCCAGGCCCAGGGAGAAGCCGCGGCCGCCCTTCTTCTCCTCCTGCACCTCGGTGACGCTGACCGGCAGCAGCTTCTGCTCGCGCAGCAGGCTGCGCACATGGCGGGGGGTGTCGCCCTCGATGACGCCGCGGCGCTCCTTGCCCGAGGCGTCCAGCGCGGTGTACTCGAATGCTCCCACGGCGACCGGTTCAGTCCTCGCGCGTCACGCGCAGCACTTCCTCGATGGTGGTGCTGCCGGCCAGGATCTTGGCACGCCCGTCGTCGCGGATCGAGGGCGTGAGGGTGCGGGCGTAGCGCTCCATCTCGTGCTCGGCCGCGCCGTCGTGGATCATGGTGCGCAGGTGGTCGTCCACCAGCACCAGCTCGTAGATGCCCATGCGGCCGCGGTAGCCGCCGGAATTGCCCGCGCCCTGGCCGGGCCGGTAGATGGTTGGTGCCGGTGCGTCCGGCGGGATGTTCAGCAGCCGCCGCTCGTAGTCGTTCGGCTCCACCGCCACGCGCGTGGCCGGGTCGAGCACCCGCACCAGGCGCTGCGCCAGCACGCCGATCAGGCTGGAGGACAGCAGGAACGGCTCGATGCCCATGTCCCGGAGGCGCGTGATCGCGCCCACCGCGGTGTTGGTGTGCAGGGTGGAGAGCACCAGGTGGCCGGTGAGCGAGGCCTGCACCGCGATCTGCGCGGTCTCCAGGTCGCGGATCTCGCCCACCATCACCACGTCCGGGTCCTGGCGCAGGATGGCGCGCAGGCCGCGCGCGAAGGTCATCTCGACCTTGGTGTTCACCTGCGTCTGGCCGATGCCGTCGATGTAGTACTCGATCGGATCCTCGACCGTCATGATGTTGCGGCTCTTGTCGTTGAGCCGCTCCAGCGCCGCGTACAGCGTGGTGGTCTTGCCCGAACCGGTGGGGCCGGTGACCAGGATGATGCCGTGGGGCTTGTGGATCAGCTCGTCCACCAGCGCCAGCGTGCGCGAGTCCATGCCGAGGCTGGTGAGGTCCAGCCGCCCGGCCTGCTTGTCCAGGATGCGCAGCACCACGCGCTCGCCGTGCCCGGTGGGAATGGTGGACACGCGCACGTCCACCGCGCGGCCGGCGATGCGCAGCGAGATGCGGCCGTCCTGCGGCAGGCGCTTCTCGGCGATGTCGAGCCTGGACATCACCTTGATGCGCGAGACCACCAGCGGCGCCACCAGGCGCCTGGTCTCGAGCACCTCGCGCAGCACGCCGTCGATGCGGAAACGCACCACCAGCCGGCTCTCGAAGGTCTCGATGTGGATGTCCGAGGCGTTGTCGCGGATGGCCTGCGACAGCAGCGCGTTGATCAGGCGGATGATCGGCGCCTCGTCGTCGCTCTCGAGCAGGTCGGCCTGCTCGGGCAGTTCCTGCGCCAGGTGCTCGAGGTCCGCATCGGCGGTGAGCTCGCCGCCGGCCAGCGCCAGCTGCCCGGCGCCGCTTTCGTACACCAGCCGCAGGAGCTGCTCGAATTCCTCCTCGCCCACGCGCATGAGCTTCAGCGGCACGCGCAACGCGCGCCGCGCCTCGGCGATGGCCGCGGGATTGGCGTCGGGGCGCAGCGCGCACACCGCCACGCCGTCGGTCATCTCCTTCAGCACGATGCCGTGGCGGCGGGCGAACGCGAAAGGCAGGCCGCGGCCGGCCTCCGGCGCCGGCGGAGCCGGGTCCGCCGGGGCGGCCGGGCCGGAGGCTGCAACCGCATCCTGCATGGTCGCGTTCACGGTACGGGCGTGGTGGTGGCGCCGGGCGCGGGCGCCGGCTGGACGGGATTGGGCACCTGCTCCATCTCCGGCAGCTGCGGCTGCGTGGTGCCGGGCAGCAGCGGCAGCAGCTCGCGCCGCTCGCCCTGCCTGATCTGCTGCTCGCGGATCAGGTTGTACTTGGTGCGCGTGGTGTTGCCGGTCTGGGTGGCGTCGTGCAGGATGGTGGGCTTGATGAACACCATCAGCATGCGCTGCTGGCGTTCGCTGCCGCGCGTCTTGAACAGCTCGCCGATCAGCGGGATGCGGCCGAGGAAGGGCACGCGGGTCTCGTTGCGCAGCGACACGTTGCGCACCATGCCGCCCAGCACGATGGTCTGGCCGTCCTCCACCCGCACCTTGGTGTCGAGCATGCGCTTGGTGGTGATGCGGCTGTTGGCGTCGCCCGTGCTGTTGGTCAGCTCCGAGCTCTCCAGCGAGATGTCCAGCGTCATCGTGCCGCCGTCGTTGATCTGCGGCGTGATGGTCAGCGTGGTGCCGATCTGCTCGCGGTTGACGCTCTGGATGGGATTGAGGTTCAGGCCCGGGAACTGGCCGCCCTGGCCACCCGATCCCAGCGAGGTGGTGAAGCCGGACAGCAGCGGCACCTCCTGGCCGTCGGTGAACGACACCTCCTCGTTGTCGAGCGCCAGGAACTGCGGCTCGGCGATCACGTTCGAGTCGGTGTCGGTGCGCAGCGCGCGCAGCAGGGCACCGATGCTCACGCCGCCCTCGCGGATGCGCCCGATGCCCAGCGTGGTGCCATTGGGAATGGCACCGCCGCTCTGCAGGTAGGCCTCCGGGTCGGTGGCCGGCTGCGCCACGTTGCCCGCCCCGACGCCGGCGAGGGGCGGGAGCACGACGCCCACGGGCCCGGCCGGCCCCATCTCGCGGACAACAACGACCACCGACCCCACCAGGACGGCGCCCTGCGG
>QGUX01000248.1 GCA_003242275.1 Pseudomonadota bacterium
TTTTAAAGAGAAAGGGGCCGGAGGGGGGAAATGGCCCGATGCCCCGCCCGGCTTTACTCGGGGCGCGCCTCCAAACCAGAAACAGGGGGAATCCTCATGCCGAGCATGGCCGACGCCGCTTCGTTCCGCCGTCCGCTGCTCGCCGCGCTGGCCGCGCTGGCGCTGGGCGGCCCTGCACTGGCCCAGGCACAGGGCTTCGGCCCCCCGGGTCCGCCGCCCAATGCGCCCCCGGCCGAGGTTCCCCCGCAGGTGGCCATTCCGCGCCCCTCCGCGGCCGAGATCGAGGCCGCGCGCCGCGCCTTCGCCGACTTCGTCGCCAAGGCCGACGCGAACACCCGCGCGCTGCTGCAGAAGTATCCCTCGCTGCTCGAGGTGCGTCCGCCGGCGCCGAACACCGCCATCATCCCCGCGCTCTCGCCGCAGTTCCGCGCCAAGCACGAGGCCAACCTCGAGGTGGCCCGCCAGGGCGACGCCGAGCTGCTGTTCATGGGTGACTCCATCACCGACTTCTGGCGCAATGCCGAAGGGGCCTACGCCGGCAAGGCGGTGCTGGACAAGTACTTCGGGCAGTGGAAGGTGGCCAACTTCGGCATCGCCGGCGACACCACCCAGGGCGTGCTGTACCGCCTGCAGAACGGCGAGGGACAGGGCTTCAAGCCGCGCGCCGTGATGCTGATGATCGGCACCAACAACACCATGCGCAACACGGCGGCGGAGATCGCCGAGGGCATCGGCGCGGTGGTGCTGCAGCTGCAGAAGAGCTTCCCGGAGGCGCGCATCCTGCTGCTGGGCGTGTTCCCGCGCAGCCGCCCGGGCGACCCGGTGCGCGACACCATCAAGGAGATCAACCAGATCATCTCGCGGCTGGATGACGGCCGCCGGGTGTTCTACATGGACATCGGCGAGAAGTTCCTCGACGCGCAGGGCAACATTCCCAACGACGTCATGAGCGACCTGCTGCATCCCAGCGCCAAGGGCTACGAGATCTGGGCCGAGGCCGTGATCGAACCCATCAAGGCGCTGATGGCCGGCCGCAACCCGCCCGGCCGCTGATCGCGCACCCAACGTCCGCCGCCGCACCGGCGGCGGACGTCCTTCCATAACGACAAGAACCAGGACAATCCGGGGGGACCATCCGCGCATGAGCGCTCCAGCCTCGCAACGCAAGGTCGTGCTCGCCTCCTCGCTGGGCACGGTGTTCGAGTGGTACGACTTCTACCTGTACGGCTCGCTGGCCTCGATCATCGCAAGCCAGTTCTTCTCGGCGCTGGATCCCACCTCGGCCTTCATCTTCGCGCTGCTGGCCTTCGCGGCCGGCTTCATCGTGCGGCCCTTCGGCGCGCTGGTGTTCGGCCGGCTCGGCGACCTGGTGGGCCGCAAGCACACCTTCCTGGTCACCATCGTGATCATGGGCGCCTCGACCTTCCTCGTCGGCGCACTGCCC
This sequence comes from Pseudomonadota bacterium, assembly GCA_003242275.1. The sequence goes on from QGUX01000248.1 coordinate 1,445, forward strand.
GGCTACGGCACGCTGGGCGTGGCGGCGCCGGCGCTGCTGATCCTGCTCAGGCTGCTGCAGGGCCTGGCGCTGGGCGGCGAATACGGCGGCGCGGCCACCTTCGTGGCCGAGCATGCGCCGGCGCACAAGCGCGGCGCGCACACCTCGTGGATCCAGACCACCGCCACGCTGGGCCTGCTGCTGTCGCTGATGGTGATCCTGGGCACGCGCACGACGATGGGCGAGGAAGCCTTCCAGGCCTGGGGCTGGCGCATTCCCTTCCTGCTGTCGGCGGTGCTGCTGGCCATCTCGGTGTGGATCCGCCTGTCGATGGAGGAATCGCCGGTCTTCAGGCAGATGAAGGCCGAGGGCCGCGCCTCCAGGGCGCCGCTGCGCGAATCCTTCGGCCAGTGGTCGAACCTGAAGGTGGTGCTGGTCGCGCTGTTCGGCCTCACCGCCGGCCAGGCGGTGGTGTGGTACACGGGCCAGTTCTACGCGCTGTTCTTCCTCACGCAGATGCTGAAGATCGACGGCGCGCAGGCGAACCTGCTGATCGGCGTGGCGCTGATCCTGGGCACGCCGTTCTTCATCGTGTTCGGCGCGCTGTCGGACCGCATCGGCCGGAAGCCCATCATCCTCGCCGGCTGCCTGCTGGCGGCGCTGACCTACTTCCCGCTGTTCAAGGGACTGACCGCGGCCGGCAATCCACAGCTCGCCGCGGCGCTGGCCGCCTCGCCGGTGACCCTGCATGCCGACCCGCGCGAGTGCTCCTTCCAGTTCAATCCCACCGGAACCAAGAAGTTCACCAGCTCATGCGACGTGGCCAAGCAGGCGCTGGCCAATGCCTCGGTGAACTACGACACGGTCGAGTCCACCGGCGTGGCGCGCATCCAGATCGGCGGGCGCAGCATCGAGTCCTTCGACGCGAAATCGCTGTCCGGCGAGGCGCTGGCGGCGCGCGAGGCGGCCTTCCGCAGCGAGCTGTCCCGTGCCATCGCCGATGCGGGCTATCCCGCGGCGGCCGACCCGGCGCGCATCAACCGGCCGCTGGTGGTGGCCATCCTGACGCTGCTGGTGATCTACGTGACCATGGTGTACGGGCCGATCGCCGCCATGCTGGTGGAGATGTTCCCCACGCGCATCCGCTACAGCTCGATGTCCCTGCCCTACCACATCGGCAATGGCTGGTTCGGCGGGCTGCTGCCCACCACGGCGTTCGCCATCGTCGCGCAGACCGGCAACATCTACAGCGGACTGTGGTACCCCATCATCGTGGCGCTGGTCACAGTGGTGATCGGCGGACTGCTGGTGCGCGAGACGCGCGGCCGGCCGATCGACCACTGAGGAGGAACCGGCCTCAGCGCCAGGCGGAAATGTCGGCGCGATGGCCGCGCGGAAACAGCGGCTGGGCATCGTCGTCCGGCAAAGCCGGGTCCTGTGCCTCCACCGCCTGCATCGAGGAAGGCAGGTTCAGCGGCAGGCGGCCACGCGGCGTCGCCCTGCCGGTGACCACGTCCAGCAGCGCGGCATCGCTGGCGCCGAACAGCGCCAGCAGGGCCGTGGCGCGCCCGCGCAGGCTGGTCAGGATGGCGGGCCGGTCCATGTCCACGGCCACCACGGCCGGCAGGTCCGGCGGCAGGGACATCAGCGCGTCATGGCCCGCATCGCCGGGACGGAAGTCGAGCCGGCCCTCATTCTGGATGGCGCCGAAGAAGTGATGCGGGTGCAACCGCTCGGACGGCGCCTGCATCCGGAGCAGCGCCACGTCGGCGTCGGCCGGGTTGGCAACCGCGACCAGGCCCGCGCTGCGCGCCGCCGCGGGCGCGATGCCGTCCAGCCACACGCGCAGCCGCGGCTGGCGCAGCGGCAGCAGGCCCTCGCGGTTCTCGAGCAGCACCTGCGCCTCGCGCTGCGCACGCTCGCCCAGGCGGCGCCAGGCCGCCTGCCCCACCACCTGTGCGGCGCGCGGTTCCTCGACGAAGGGATCGTCGAACAACCCGAGCTGGAACTTGAGCGTGAGCACGCGCGCCACGGCCTCGTCCACGCGCTGCATCGACACCAGCCCGCGCTCGATGGCTTCCTTCAGCGGTGCCGGGTCGTCCAGGCCGCCGATCTGGTCGATGCCGGCATTCAGGGCGCGTGCCGCGCGCTCGGCACGGGTGGCATTCTCCATGCCCCAGGGCGTGGCGATGAACGGCGGCGTCTGCGGCGCCTCGGCGGTGGGAGCGCGGCAGCGCTCGGGGCAGTCGTTGACGATGGCCCAGTCCGACAGCAGCAGGCCCTCGTAGCGGTACTTCACGCGCAGCCGGTCCTGCAGGAGCTGGCGGTTGAAACCCGGCGCCACCGGTTCCAGCGGCACGCCGTCCTGGGTCACGCCGCGCAGGATGGGATAGGCCGGCATCACGCCGGCCACGCGGCGCCGCAGGGCGTCCTGGAACGCCCGCTCGTGCAGCGCCAGGCTGGCGTCGTCCAGCCGCGCCTCGCGGCCGTAGTAGTTGTGCGCATCGAATCCATGGGGCGCGGCACCGTATCCCACCCAGTGCTTGGCGATGGCCGCCACGCCGTCGCGCCGCAGGCCGTCGGGCCCGCCCTGCAGGCCTTCCACGTAGGCGCCGTTCAGGCGCGACACCTGTTCCGGGTCGGCGCCGAAGGTGCCGGCCAGCCGCGGCCAGCGCGGTTCGGTGGCGAGGTCGGCCTGCGGGAACAGCGCCATCGTGATGCCCATCGCGCGGTACTCGCGCCGTACGATGTCGGCGAAGCGGCGCACCGTCTGCTCATTGCCGATGGCCCCCAGGCCCAGTGCCTCCGGCCATTGGGAGAAACGTCCGCCGGCGTGGCTGGCGCCCTCCACGCCCTGGAAGTGATGACGCGGGTCGGAGCTGATGGTGACCGGGATGCCCAGCCGCGTGCGCGCGGCGATCTGCTGCAGGGCGTTGTTCTGCCGCGCAAACTCGCGCGGCGGCAGGTCGAGGCGCGTGACGAAGCTGGTCACGTGGCGGCGCGCGATGCGCTCCTCCATCGCAGCCAGGTCGTAGCCGGCGCCGGCGGCCCCGCCGGCCGGAGCAGCGCTGCCGTGGAGCAGCGTGCCGATCTTCTCCTCCAGCGTCATCTGCGCCAGCAGGTCGGCCACGCGCTCGGACACCGGGCGGCGCGGGTCCTCGTAGGGATCGATGCGGCGGTTGTGGTTCAGGTCGCGCGTGGATGGCGCGGCGCCGTGCAGGCCCCGCCCGACCAGCAGCATGGCGGAGAACAGCACCAGGAGCCCCGGCAAGCGCCGATTCTTGAGGGGGGCGGGGATCACTGCATGGGGG
>QGUX01000013.1 GCA_003242275.1 Pseudomonadota bacterium
CGCGGTGTGCTCGGCCCCTTGTGGGGTGGGTGTGCTACCCGTGGGGCCAGCGGGGGGGCGCGGCGGGGCTGCGGGGCCGGGTGCCGGCGCATCTCCCCGGCGAGACCGTCATCGCCGGCATCGGCGCCACGCATTCCGAGCTGCCGGCGCGCGCCTCGCAGCTCGATCGCGTCGCCCGCGCCGCCGGCGTCGAGGTGTGGCTGACGCTGTCGGCCGGTGCGCAGGCCGGTGTGATTGGCGATGCCGTGCGCGCCTTCGCCGCCTTCGGCACGCGCGCGCTGCTGCTGACGCGGCTGGACGAGGCGGTGAGCCTCGGCGGCACGCTGTCGGCGCTGGCCACCACCGGCCTGCCGGTGGCCTACGTCTCCAGCGGCCAGCGCATTCCCGAGGACCTGGCGCCGGCGCGGGCCCACCAGCTGGTGGCGCGCGCCGTGTACCTGGCGCGCAGTGCCGACACCTCGGTGGGAGAGGAACTGCTGGTGCGGCGTTTCGGCGGGGTGGCGCATGCGCTGGGCTGAGGGTGGTTTCACGGCCGCGCAGACCGCCGGCATCCGCGCCGCGGTGCAGCCCGGTCCCGTGCAGGTGATCGCGGTCACCGGCGGCAAGGGCGGCACGGGCAAGACCTGCGTGGCGGTGAACCTCGCCGCCGCGCTGGCCGCGCAGCACAAGCGCGTGCTGCTGCTGGACGGCGACCTGGGCCTGGCCAATGCCGACGTGCAACTCGGCCTCACGCCGCGCTACACGCTCGAGCATGTGCTCGACGGACGCTGCACGCTGGAGGAGGCGGTCATGGACACGCCGGCCGGATTCAGGCTGATCCCGGCGGCTTCCGGCGTGACGCGCCTGACCAGTCTCTCCACGGCCGAGCACCTGGGGCTGGTGCAGGCCTTCAGCCACCTGTCGATGGGCCTGGACGTGCTGGTCGTCGATACGGCCGCCGGCATCGCCGACAGCGTGCGCCAGTTCTGCCAGGCCGCGCAGCACGTGCTGGTGGTGGTGAACGACGAACCGGCCTCGCTCACCGACGCCTATGCGCTGATCAAGGTGCTGCACCGCTCGCATGGCGTGGGGCGATTCCACGTCCTCGCCAACCGCTCGGCGGTGCCGGGCGGCGGCGAGCAGCTGTTCCGCAAGCTGGAGCGCGTCACCGGACGTTTCCTCGACGTGGTGCTCGAGTATGCCGGCGAGATTCCCGAGGACAACTTCGTGAAGAGCGCCATCCGCGGCCAGCGCTGCGTGGTGGGCGCCTATCCCTCCAGCGCGGCCGCGCGCGCCTTCGCGCGCCTGGCCGCGAGGACCGCCCGCTGGGCACCCACCGCGCCGCGCGGCAACCTCGAGTTCTTCATCGAGCGGCTGCTGCCGCGCACGCCGGTGCGACTGGAGCTCGCCCGATGAACCAGGCCGGTGCCTACAGCACGGTGGCCGGACACCAGCGCGACAGCGACGCGCTGGTGACGCGCCACGCCGGGCTGGTCAAGCGCATCGCCTACCATCTCGCCGGGCGGTTGCCGCCCAGCGTGGACGTGAACGACCTGGTGCAGGCCGGCATGATCGGCCTGCTCGAGGCCGCCGCGCACTACAGCTCCGACCGGGGCGCGAGCTTCGAGACCTATGCCGGCATCCGCATCCGCGGCGCCATGATCGACGCGCTGAGGAGGCTCGACTGGGCGCCGCGCTCGGTGCACCGCAAGGCGCGCGAGGTCGCCGGCGCGATGCGTGCCGTCGAGGAGCGTGAGGGCCGCGAGGCGCAGGACGCCGAGGTGGCCGCTGAACTCGGCCTGCCGCTGGAGGAGTACCACCGCATCGTGCAGGACGCGGCCTTCTGCCAGGTCGCCAGCCTCGACGACGCGGCCGGCGCCGCCGACATCGCCGACCACGGGCAGGACCCGGGCCGCGAGGCCGAACAGGGAGAGCTGCGCACCGCCATGGCCACCGCCATTGCCGGCCTGCCCGAACGCGAGCGGCTGGTCATGTCCCTGTACTACGACGAGGAGCTGAACCTGAAGGAGATCGGCGCCGTGCTCGGCGTCAGCGAATCGCGCGTCTGCCAGATCCACGGCCAGGCGCTGGCGCGGCTGCGCTCGCGCCTGCGCGAGTGGCGCACGGGTTGAGGAGAGAGTCGAAGTGTTGAGCCTGATCGGAATGCTGCTGGCCCTGGTGGCGCTGCTGGTGGGCGCGGTGCTCAAGGGCGCGGGCCTGCATGCGCTGCTGTCCTGGGCGGCGCTGATGATCGTGATCGTCGGTACCTTCGCCGCCATCATGGTGCAGACGCCGGGCAGGGTGATGCGGCACGCCTTCGCCATCCTGCCATGGGTTTTCCGCTCGCCCGTGCCGAACCGTCGCGCCATCATCGAGCGAATGGTCGAGTGGGCCAAGGTGGCGCGCCGCCAGGGCCTGCTGGGGCTCGAGCCCATGCTCCAGGACGAGAAGGACGACTTCATCCGCAAGGGCCTGCAGCTGGTGATCGACGGCAGCGAGCCGGAGGCCATCCGCAGCATCATGGAGACCGAGCTGGCGAGCCGCGAGGCCGCCGACCTGCGCGCCGCGCGCGTGTTCGAGGGCATGGGCACCTACGCGCCGACGCTGGGCATCGTCGGCGCCGTGCTGGGCCTGATGTCGGTGATGCAGAACCTCACCGATCCCTCGAAGCTCGGCACCGGCATCGCCGCGGCCTTCACCGCCACCGTGTACGGCATCGCGCTGGCGAACCTGTTCCTGCTGCCCATGGCCAGCAAGCTGAAGACCGCCGCGCAGGCGTTGTCCCACGTGCGCGAAATGGTGATCGAGGGGATGATCGCCATCGCACAGGGCGAGAACCCGCGCATCATCGACACGCGCCTGCAGAGCTACCTGCACTGACCATGGCGCGGCGGCGGAGGCACCACGAGGAGGGGGAGAACCACGAGCGGTGGGCCATTCCCTATGGCGACCTGGTCACGCTGCTGCTGGCATTCTTCGTGGTGATGTACTCGATCTCGCAGGTCAACGAGGGCAAGTACCGCATCCTCTCCGACTCGCTCAACGCCGCCTTCCGCGGCGAGCCGACCACCTTCGAGCCGGTGCAGGTGGGACACCAGGCGGCCACCACGGTGGCCGCGCCGCTGGTGCAGCTGCCGCCGGACCTGCGCACCATGGCCATGCGCCAGATCGCGGCCGAACTCGCCGAGGCCATGCATCCGCTGATCATCCAGGGACTGGTCGACGTGGAGTACGGCAACGGCAAGGTGACCATCGCGATCCGCTCCGACATCCTGTTCGCGCTGGGTTCCGCCACGCCCTCGCCCGAGGCGCAGGAGGTGGCGCGCCTGCTGGGCCAGGTTCTGCGCAACTTTCCCGTCGACATCCGCGTCGAGGGCCATACTGACAATGTGCCGGTGGTGTCGGGCCGGTACAAGTCCAACTGGGAACTGTCGGCTGCCCGTGCCGCCAGCGTGGTGCACCTGCTGATTTCCGGCGGCGTGGCCCCGGAAAGGCTGTACGCCGTCGCGTATGGCGAGCATCGCCCGGTGTTGCCGAACGACACCGTCGACGGCCGCAACGCGAACCGACGCGTGGTGCTGGTGGTGGAGGCCGGCGAGGAGTCCGAGGCCGTCGCCGCGCAGCAGGCTTCCGACGGCGCCACGTGACACGGTTCACGCCGCGCGGATGACGCCGCGCGGCGCGGGCCCGATGGCATGCTTCCTGCTCGGTCCAGGGCAGCGCCGGTTCGCCGGCACCCGCCATTTTTCGCGAAGGGCAGGACGATGAGCATGCTGTTTGAACAGAATGAGTGGATCTTCTTCGCCGCGCGCGCCGCGATGCTCGCCGTCGCGCTGCTCGGTTTCGCGGTCGCGTTCGCAAGCTGGCAGCGCTCCGGTCGCCGCGACATGCAGCGCATGTTCGACGAGACGCGCAGCCTGCGCGAGCTGACGCAGCACCTGGCCGAGCAGGTGGCCTCGCTGCAGTCCCGCATCGAGGACAGCCGCGAGCTGGCCGCCGCCGCCGCGGCACCCGCGATGCGGGGCTACGATTTCGCCCTGCAGCTGGCCCAGCGCGGAGCGTCTCCAGAGGAAATTGTCAAGGCGAGTGGTGTGACGCGGCACGAAGCGCAATTGCTTGCGCAGCTGCACAATCCCTCCCGTCATTGACCGGACCCGGGGAGCCCTATCGGATCATGCCCGCTGTCAGCAAGCAGAACCCCGCACCCCAAGCGGACTGGGATGCCTTCACCTTCGTCCAGGCACTGGCAGCGGAAGCCTCATCCGGACGCATCGAGATTCCCGCATTCCCCGACGTGGCGATGCGCATCCGCCGCGTGCTTGCGGACGACAACTGCGACGCCGGCAAGGTGGCCAGGGTCGTCAGCGCCGAGCCCGCGCTGGCCGCGCGGCTGCTGCAGATGGCCAATTCCGCGGCCTTCAACTCCGGCGGCGCAAGGGTCACCGAACTCAAGGGCGCCATCGCCCGCCTCGGGTTCTCCAACGTGCGCACCGCGTCGCTGGCCTATGCCATGCAGCAGCTGCGCAACGCGGAGGCGCTGGAGCCCATCCGCGAGCCGCTGAACGCGCTGTGGGAGCGCAGCGTGAAGGTGGCGGCGATGGCCTTCGTCGCGGCGCGCAGCTGGACGCGCCTGAGCCCTGACCACGCGCTGCTCGCCGGCCTGATGCACGCTGTCGGGCGGCTCTACATCATCACCCGTTCCGCCAACCATCCCGGCCTGTTCGCCGACGTGGCGGCGTACCAGCAGATCGTCAGCCGCTGGCAGGCGCCGATCGCGCGGCTGGTGCTGGAGAGCTGGGAGATGGCCCCGGACGTGGTCGAGGCGGTGGAGAAGTACGAGCATCCCGACCGCGAACCGGACGCGGCGCCCGACCTCACCGACGTGCTGTCGGTGGCCTACGTGCTCGCATCGTTCTCCTCCGATCCCGAGGCGCTGGAGGCGCAGCTGGCGGAAACCAGCGCCAGCCGCCGGCTGGGCCTGTCGGCCGAGACCGTCCACCGGGTGATGCAGGAGTCGGCCGCGGAGCTCGCCAGCCTGCACAGCGCGCTGGGCGGCTGATCGACGCTTCGCCGGCCACGGCGCCGGGATTCCGGCGCCGTCGTGTGACCTGCATCACGCCCCCGGTCCCGGCATGGTGTTTGCATTGATGGCAGTGATGGCAACGGAAATCCAACCCTCCCGGGACATCCAGTCCACCCGCAGCGCCGCGGTGCTGCTGCTGGCGCTGGGCGAGAACGAGGCGGCCACGGTGCTCAGGCACCTGGACGCCAAGGTCGTGCAGCGCCTGGGCGCCGCGATGGCGCAGCTCAAGAGTGCCTCGCGCGAGGAAGTCAGCGAGGTCGTCGGCGGATTCGTGGCCACGATGGAAGCGCAGGCCGACATCAAGGTCGGCTCCGACGATTACATTCGCAAGGTGCTCACGCAGGCGCTCGGCGACGAGCGCGCCAGCGGCATCATCGACCGCATCCAGATGGGCCGGCGTTCCAAGGGCCTGGACGTGCTGAAGTGGATGGAGCCGCGCGCCATCGCCGAGATCATCCGCCTCGAGCACCCGCAGATCCTCGCCATCGTGATCTCCTACCTCGACCCGGACCTCGCCGCCAAGGTGCTGGCCGAGCTGCCGAAGGACGTGCAGACCGAGGTGATCATGCGCATCGCGCAGCTCGACGGCGTGCAGCCCACTGCCCTCGGCAAGCTCGACGAGATGATCGAGAAGCAGATCGCCGGCAAGGGCAGCAGCGCCTCGGCCAACCTCGGCGGCCCGAAGACCGCCGCCAGCATCCTGAACTTCATGCCTGCGGCCATGCTCGAGGACCTGCGGCAGGCCGACGAGGCGCTGGCCACGCGCCTGCAGGACCTGATGTTCACCTTCGAGGACATGATCAAGATCGACGACAAGGGCATCCAGGCCGTGCTGCGAGAGATCGACTCGGCGAAGCTGGTGCTGGCCCTGAAGGGCGCCGACGCGGCGCTGATGGACAAGTTCCTGAAGAACATGTCCAGCCGCGCGGCCGAGATGATCAGGGACGACATGGAGGCGCGCGGACCCGTGCGCCTGTCCGAGGTCGAGGAAGCGCAGCGCGAGATCCTCGCCACCACGCGGCGGCTGGCCGAATCCGGCGCGGTGGTCCTCAATGCCGGCAATGAGCAGTACGTATGAGCGGCGAGATCCTCGACCAGGAAGAAATCGACGCCCTCGTCAACGGCCTGCAGGCCGGCACGGTCGACGTCGACCCGCGGCCCGCCGACGATGCGCGCCAGGCGCGCACCTACGACTTCACCGCGCAGACCCGCATCGTGCGCGGGCGCATGCCCACGCTGGAGATGATCAACGAGCGCATGGCGCGCGCGCTGCGCATGTCCCTGTTCAACATGCTGCGCCGCTCGCCCGAGATCTCCGTGCAGGGCGTCTCCACGCTCACCTACGCGGAGTACGTGGCCTCGCTGGCCATTCCCACCAGCCTCAACCTGATCCGCTTCCAGCCGCTGTCGGGCACGGGACTGATGATCTTCGAGGCCAAGCTGGTGTTCGCCGTCATCGACGTGTTCTTCGGCGGCAACGGCCGGTACGCCAAGATCGAGGGGCGCGATTTCACGCCCACCGAGAACCACATCATCACCCTGCTGATGGAGCAGGCCTTCACCGCCGCCCAGGAGGCATGGGCCGCGGTGCTGCCCGCGCGCATCGAGTTCATCAGCCGCGAGGTCAACCCGAACTTCGCCAATATCGTCTCCCCGACCGATGTGGTGGTGGTCAGCCGCCTGCGCGTGGAGTTCGAGGGGCGGGGCGGGGAGATCCACCTGACGCTGCCGTACTCCATGCTCGAGCCGCTGCGCGACACGCTGCGCGCCGGCATGCAGACCGACCGTGCCGACCGCGAGGAGCGCTGGTCGCAGCTGCTGCGCAACGAGCTGGAGGAGTCGGAGGTCGAGCTGGTCGCGCGCCTGGGTGCCGCCAACACCACGCTTGCGAAGCTGATCGACATGCGCCCGGGTGACGTGATCCCGATCGAGTTCGACGGCCAGGTGACCGTGCTCGCCGACGGCATCCCGCTGTTCTGGGGCGAGCTCGGGCAGCAGCGTGGCTGCAAGGTGGTGCGCGTGCGGCAGATGAACGCCAGGAAGACCGGCAATGCGCTCGACGCCTTCGTGAGGAAATCCGCATGAGCACGACTCCCGCCATCGAGGCGGCCTCTGACGTGGTGCTGGACGTGAACGTCACGCTGGCGCTGGAAGTGGGCAGGGCCCGCATGGCCATCCGCGACTTCCTGCAGCTTGCGCCCGGTTCGGTCGTCGAGCTGGAGCGTCCGGCGGGGGACCCGCTGGATGTTTATGTCAATAACCGCCTGGTCGCCCGTGGCGAGGTGGTGATGGTCAACGACCGCTATGGAGTGCGCTTCACCGAGGCCATGGATACGGCCGGCGTGCAACGCTGAACGCCGCTAGACTGGAGGCCCAGGCAGCGAAATGAGTGCCGCAGTGCGATTCCTCATCGTCGACGATTTCTCAACGATGCGCCGCATGGTGCGCAGCGTGCTCCACGACCTGGGCTACGACGACGTCGTCGAGGCCGATGACGGCAATGCTGCGCTGCCCATCCTGAAGCAGGGCACGGTCGACTTCCTCGTCACCGACATGAACATGCCCGGCATGCCGGGCATCGAGCTGCTGAAGGCGGTGCGCTCGCATCCCGACCCGAAGGTGGCGAAGATGCCGGTGCTCCTCTTGACCGCCGAGAGCAAGCGCGAGCAGATCGTGGAGGCGGCCAAGGCCGGCGTGAACGGCTATGTCGTCAAGCCGTTCACGCCGCAGGTGCTCAAGGAGAAGATCGAGAAGATCCTCGCGGGCCGGAACTGACCGGCCGGGGGAATGCGGGGCGGTCCCGCCCCGCGGGCGGCAAGCCCTTCAGCCGCCGTTGGCGGCCTTGAACGCGCGAATCTCGGCGTTGAAGCGGTTGGCGATGCGGTCGAGTTCCGCCTGCGCCATCTGCACCCGCGCGGGATTGATCTCGCAGGCAAGGTATTCCTCGACCTTGCGCTTGTACTGGTCGATTTCCTTCTTCTTGGCCAGCATCGTGTCCTTCGATGCGGTCTTGCCGTCCGGGATCGACGTCGGCGGCGTGGGCGCCGTGCAGGCCAGGGCCGGTCCTGCGGCAAGGGTGCCGATCACGACAAGGGCGGGATTGAATTTCATCGCTCGAGACACTCCGCTTGGCAATCATCCGGCCGCCCGCGCACCCCGGAGGGGGCACGCCGCGGCATTGCCCCCTTTATCGGGCATGAGGCGCTGCCGCTGCATGACGCAGGTCACGGTTATGCCAATTCACGACCCGTCCTGGCCGGCCGGGTCGGGTTTGTGACCGGTGTCCGTTTATGTCGCGCGCGACTGTGACGCATCTCATCAAGTTCCATGGCCCTCCGGCCTTTAACTTCACGCAGGCAAACCTGGCCGCAAGGCCGGCTTCCTGCGTGCCCCGCGGGCGCGGGCCGGAACAGAAGCCAACGGGAAAAACAGCAAGATGTCGTTCAATCCGTTCAAGAAACTCAAGCTCGCCACCCAGCTTTACCTGCTCGTTGCCATCACGCTGGTGCTGGCCGGTGGCCTGATCGCGCACGCGATGATGCAGGTCAGGGCGACGCAGGGCACGCTGAAGTTCACCATCGACAACCGCATGGGATCGGGGCGGGACATCCGCAACGTGATCGATGCGCTGGAGCTGGCCGAGCAGAAGGTGACGGCCGTGGTCGAGCGCGAGGAGACTCCCGCCCAGGCCGCTGCCGCCATCCGCGCCGAGATCGCCGACGCGCAGGCCGGCTGGGACAACTACTTCCTGGCCCGCATGATTCCCGAGGAGCAGGCGCTGGCCGACGAGACCACGCCGCTGCTCGATGCCGCCTACCTTCGCATCGATCGGCTGGTCAGCCGCCTGGAGGCGGGGCAGGTCGACGGCCTCGTGCGCTGGACGCGCGAGGAGCTGCATCCGGCCATCGCCGCCGCGCGCGCCAACCTGCTGCAGCTCTCCGACATGCAGATGAAGGCCGCCAACATGGACCTGGAGGCCAACAAGGAAGCCTACGTCGCGGCACTGCGCGAGAGCATCCTCATGCTCACCGTCGGCGGCATGATCGCGCTGGCCGTGGCCTTCATGATCATCCGCAGCGCGCTGGCGCGCCTGGGCGCCGACCCGGCCGCCGCGGTCGCGGTTGCGCGCCGCATCGCCTCGGGCGACCTGACCTTCGAGATCGACGGGAAGCAGGGCGGTCCCGACAGCCTGATGGGCGCGCTGCGCCAGATGAAGGCGAGCCTGCTGCATTCGAAGCTCGACTACGAGGGCCAGCTCAAGGGCATCGCGCGCCTGCAGGGCGTGATCGAGACCACGCCGACAGGCGAGATCATCTGGGCCAACGATATCTACCTGAAGCTCCTCGGCTACACGCTGGAGGAGGTCAAGGGCCGCCACTACTCGATGTTCGTCGACAAGGAGATCGCCGAGGCGGAGATCTTCCGCCAGTTCTGGCAGTCGATGCAGAAGGGCGAGGTGCGCCAGAACGACTACCGCAAGCGCTGCAAGGACGGCAGCCACGTGTGGGTCAACGCCATCTTCAACCCCGTGTGCGACGCCAGCGGCAAGCCGTTCAAGGTGGTCGGCTACCTCTCCGACATCACCCGCCAGCGCGAGACCGCGCTGCTGAACGCCGCCTTCCGCGGCGCGCTCGACCAGCTCGACGCCAACGTGATGGTGGCCGACAACGAGCGGCGCATCATCTACGCCAACCCGGCGGCCAGGCGCCTGATGACCAACCTGCAGGAGCACTTCCGCAAGGACCTGCCGGGCTTCGACGCCAGCCAGCTGATGGGCATGAGCCTGGACAACCTGACGCGCAACCCCGCCGCACTGGCCGCGGACCTCGAGGGCCTGTCGGGCATCACCACGCGCCAGGAGGTCATCGGCGGGCGTACCATGAAGTCCATCGTCAGCCCGATGAAGGACGAGAACGGCCGCCGCCTCGGCACCGTGGTCGAGTGGTACGACCGCACGCAGGAGGTGGAGGACCTCGCCCGCCAGGCGCAGGTGCGCGAGCTGGAGAAGGCCACCGAGGCCGAGCTGCAGAAGATCATCGTCGCGGTCACCGACGGCGACCTGTCGAACCGCATCTCGCTGGAAGGCAAGCGCGGCTTCTTCGAGGTGCTGTCGCGGCAGATCAACGAGCTGGTCGACACCATCGCCGTGGCGCTGAACGAGGTGCAGGGCATCGTGTCGGCCGCCAACGAGGGCGACCTGACGCGCCGCATCCAGACCGAGAACCGCGCGGGCCTGCTGGTGAAGCTGGGCAACGGCATCAACGAGCTGACCGAGAACATGGCGCGACTGGTGTCGCAGGTGAAGCGCGCGGCCGAGGAGGTCAGCCGCGGCGCCGACGAGATCAGCCAGGGCAACGCCAACCTGTCGCAGCGCACCGAGGCGCAGGCCTCCTCGCTGGAGGAGACCGCCTCCTCGATGGAGGAGATGACCAGCACGGTCAAGCACAACGCCGACAATGCCGCGCAGGCCAACCAGCTCGCGGTGGAAGCGCGCGAGCGCGCGGCCAAGGGCGGCGAAGTGGTGGCCAAGGCCGTGCAGGCCATGACCGAGATCAACCAGTCCTCCAAGAAGATCGCCGACATCATCGGCGTGATCGACGAGATCGCCTTCCAGACCAACCTGCTGGCGCTCAATGCCGCGGTGGAGGCCGCGCGCGCCGGCGAGCAGGGCCGCGGCTTCGCGGTGGTGGCCTCCGAGGTGCGCAACCTCGCCAGCCGCTCGGCCACGGCCGCGAAGGAGATCAAGGCGCTGATCCAGGACAGCGTGCGCAAGGTGGACGAGGGCTCGACGCTGGTCACCCAGTCCGGCTCGACGCTGGAGCAGATCGTGGCCTCGGTGAAGCGCGTGTCCGACATCGTGGCCGAGATCGCCGCCGCCTCGGGCGAGCAGTCCGCGGGCATCGAGCAGGTCAACCGCGCGGTGATGCAGCTCGACGAACTCACGCAGCAGAACGCGGCGCTGGTGGAGGAGGCCTCGGCGGCCAGCCTGTCGATGGCCGAGCAGGCGCGGCAGCTGAACGCCGCCATGCAGAAGTACAAGGTGGACCAGCGGCTGATGGCCGAGGCGCTGGCCGCGGCCCGGCCCACGGCCGAGCAGGTGGCCGCTGTCACCGCGCGCGAGCGCGAGCGCGAGCGGCGCCGCCCGGGACGCCCGTGGAGCAATGCGCCTGCGGCGACTGCGGCCACCCCGGCGGCCGCGACCGGCACCGACGACACCATCTGGAAGGAGTTCTAGTCTCCGCCTGACGCGATAGACTCGCGGGTCATATGACCCGCGAGCTCACGCGTACCCCCCGCGCCGACGGCTACTGGATGCCCGGCGAGTTCGAGCGCCACGCCGGCACGTGGATGCTGTGGCCCGAGCGCCCGGACAACTGGCGCGAGGGCGCCCGTCCCGGCCAGCGGGCCTTCGCGGCCGTGGCCGCAGCCATCGCCCGCTTCGAGCCCGTGACCGTCGGCGCCTCGCCGGCGCAGTGGGAGTACGCGCGCGCCGCCCTCGACCCGGCGGTGCGCGTGGTCGAGATCGCGAACAACGACGCGTGGATGCGCGATACCGGCCCCACCTTCGTGGTCAACGCCGCCGGCCGCCTGCGCGCCGTGGACTGGCGCTTCAACGCCTATGGCGGCTGCACCGCCGGCCTGTACTTCCCATGGGACCAGGACGACCTGATCGCCCGCAAGGTGGCCGAGATCGAGGGCGCGGACCGCTACCGCGCGCCGCTGGTCTGCGAGGGCGGCGCCATCCACACCGACGGCGAGGGCACGCTGCTGGTGACCGAGCAGACGCTGCTCGATCCGAATCGCAATCCGGGCCGGTCGAAGGCCGAGATCGAGAAGCTGCTGCTCGACTACACCGGCGCCGAGGCCGTGATCTGGCTGGGGCAGGGCGTGTACAACGACGAGACCGTGGGCCACGTGGACAACCTGGCCTGCTTCGCGCGTCCGGGCGAGGTGTGCCTGACCTGGACGGACAACGTGCGCGACCCGCAGTGGGAGATCTCCAGCGACGCGCTGGAGAGGTTGCATGCCGCGCGTGATGCGCGCGGTCGGCGCCTGAAGGTGCACAAGCTGCCCATGCCCGGGCCGCTGAAGGTGACGGCGGCCGAGGCGGCCGGCGTGCTCGACCGCGGCGCGCACAAGCCGCGCCAGCCCGGCGAGCGGCTGGCGGCATCGTACGTGAATTTCTACCTGTGCAATGGCGGCCTGGTCATGCCGCTGCTGGACCCGCGCACCGATTCAAGGGTGGCGGCGAAGCTCAAACGCATCTTTCCGGAGCGCGAGGTGGTCGGCGTACCCGGGCGCGAGATCCTGCTGGGCGGCGGCAACATCCATTGCATCACCCAGCAGGTGCCCGCACCCCGGGCGCGCGCCGCGGTCAGAAACCGTCGATCGCGGCGTTGAACAGCGGGCTTGGCCGCATGGCCGCGGCGCACCTGGCCGGATCGGGGTGGTAGTAGCCGCCGATGTCCACCGGACGGCCCTGTACCTCGGCCAGCTGCTTCACGATCGCGGCCTCGTTCTTCGTCAGGTAATCCGCCAGCGGACGGAACGCGGCCGCCAGCTCCGCGTCGGACTTCTGCTGCGCCATGGCCTGCGCCCAGTACAGCGCCAGGTAGAAGTGGCTGCCGCGCGTGTCGAGTTCGCCGGCCTTGCGCTGCGGCGCACGGTCGTTCTCGAGCACCAGGCCGTTGGCCGCGTCCAGCGCCTCGGCCAGCACCCTGGCGCGAGAATTGCCGCTCTTGGTGGCCAGGTCCTCGATGGACACCTGCAGCGCCAGGAACTCGCCCAGCGAGTCCCAGCGCAGGTGGTTCTCCTCGAGGAACTGCTGCACGTGCTTGGGCGCCGAGCCGCCGGCGCCGGTCTCGTACAGTCCGCCGCCCTCCAGCAGTGGCACGATGGACAGCATCTTGGCGCTGGTGCCCAGCTCCAGGATGGGGAACAGGTCGGTGAGGTAGTCGCGCAGCACGTTGCCGGTCACCGAGATGGTGTCCTGGCCGGCGCGCAGGCGCGCCACCGTGGTGCGGGTGGCCTCCACCGGCGACTCGATGCGGATGTCGAGCCCGCTGGTGTCGTGCCCGCCGAGGTACTTCTTCACCCGCCCGATCAGCTCGCGGTCGTAGGCGCGCGCCGGGTCCAGCCAGAAGATGGCGGGATTGCCGGTGGCGCGGGCGCGGTTCACCGCCAGCTTCACCCAGTCGCGGATGGCCACGTCCTTGGTCTGGCACATGCGCCAGATGTCGCCGGTCTCCACCGCATGCTCGGTGATCACCGCGCCGTCGGCGCCGATCACGCGCACCGTGCCCGGCGCGGCGATCTCGAAGGTCTTGTCGTGCGAGCCGTATTCCTCGGCCGCCTGCGCCATCAGGCCGATGTTGCTGACATTGCCCATGGTGCGCACGTCGTAGGCGCCGTTCTCGCGGCAGTCGTCGATCACCGCCTGGTACACGCCCGAGTAGCTGCGGTCGGGGATGATGGCCACCATGTCGTGCAGCTTGCCATCCGGGCCCCACATCTTGCCGCCGGCGCGGATGGCCGCCGGCATCGAGGCGTCGATGATGACGTCGCTGGGCACGTGCAGGTTGGTGATGCCCTTGTCGGAGTCCACCATGGCCAGCGGCGCGCGCGCGGCCATGGCCGCGTCGATGTCGGCGCGCACGGCCTTGCGCTGCTCCTCGGGAAGGGTATCGACCTTCGCCAGCAGCACCTCCAGGCCGTTGTTCGGGCTCACGCCCAGCGAGGAGAGCAGGGCGCCGTGCTTGTCGAACACGTCCTTCAGGTACACGCTGACGCCGTGCCCGAACAGGATGGGGTCGGACACCTTCATCATCGTGGCCTTCAGGTGCAGCGAAATCAGCACGCCGTCGCGCTTGGCCGCATCCATCTCGCGCGCATAGAACTCGCGCAGCCTCGCGGCCGACAGGCAGGTGGTGCCGATCAGCTCGTTGTCGCGCACCGGCACCGATTCCTTCAGCACCGTGACCTTGCCGGCGGCGTCCACGTGCTCGATGCGCAGCGAACCGGCCTTCGCGATGCTCGCGGCCTTCTCGTTGCCGTAGAAGTCCCCGCCGTCCATCGAGGCCACGCGGGTCTTCGAGTCCTTCGACCAGGCGCCCATGGAATGCGGGTGCGTCTTCGCGTACTGCTTGACCGCCTTGGCCACGCGGCGGTCGGAATTGCCCTCGCGCAGCACCGGGTTCACGGCGCTGCCCGACACCTTGGCGTAACGGGCGCGGATCTTCTGCTGCGCCTCGTCGGCCGGCTTTTCCGGGTAGTCGGGCAGGGCATGGCCCTGGGACTGCAGCTCCGCAATGGCCTCCAGCAGCTGCGGGACCGAGGCGGAGATGTTGGGCAGCTTGATGATGTTGGCCTCGGGCTTCCGGGCCAGCTCGCCCAGTTCCGCCAGGTCGTCGCTGACGCGCTGCTCGGGCCTGAGGAAATCCGGGAAGGCGGCCAGCACGCGGCCGGCCAGCGAGATGTCGCGGGTTTCGACCGTGATCCCGGCCTTGCGGGTGAAGGCCTGGATGATGGGCAACAGGGACCAGGTGGCCAGCGCGGGTGCTTCGTCCGTCAGGGTGTAGATGATCTTCTGCTTCATGCGGGAAGCTTACCGTAATGGATTATCCTTGACCTTCCCATGCGGGCCCCGCTTTACAGAACGGTCGCGTTGTGGCTGGCGCTCGTGGCCGCGGCCGGCACCCTGCATGCCGGGGAAGCGCTTCCCGGGCCCGGGCGGGACCGTCCCCGCATCGGCCTGGTGCTCTCCGGCGGCGGCGCGCGGGGCGCGGCGCACGTCGGAGTGCTCAAGGTGCTGGAGGAACTGCGCGTGCCCATCGACGCCATCGCCGGCACCAGCATGGGCGCGGTGGTCGGCGGGCTGTACGCCGCCGGCATGTCGGCGGCCGAGATCGAGCGCGAGCTGACCAGCATCGACTGGGAGGCCGCCTTCCGCGACCGCCCAGCCCGCTCGCTGCTGAACTTCCGCCGCCGCGCCGAGGACGCCGACTTCCTGGTGCAGCTGCCGCTGGGTTTCCGCGAGGGCCGCTTCTTCCTGCCCAACGGCCTGATCCAGGGGCAGAAGCTCTCGCAGATGCTGCGCGAGCTGACGCTGGGCGTGGCCGGAATCGACGACTTCGACGAGTTGCCCACGCCGTTCCGGGCCGTGGCCACGGACCTGGAGACCGGCGAGGCGGTGGTGATCGGCGAGGGCGACCTGGTCGGTGCGCTGCGCGCCAGCCTGTCGGTGCCGGGCATCTTCGCGCCGGTGGACCGTGACGGCCGGCTGCTGGTGGATGGCGGCATCGCCAACAACCTGCCCATCGACGTGGCGCGCGCCCTGGGCGTGGACCGGCTCATCGTGGTGGACGTGAGCCTGCCGCCGGCCTCGCGCGAGCGCCTGGCGTCGGTGGGCAACGTGACCAACCAGATGCTGACGCTGCTCCTGCGCAGGCAGTCCGAGCAGCAGCTCGGCTCGCTGCGGGAGGGCGACATCCTGGTCCGCCCGGATCTGGGCGATGCGTCCTCGTTCAACTTCACCCGCCTGGCCGGCATCGTGGAGGCGGGCCGGCGCACGGCGGTGGGAATGCGCGCGGACCTGCGCGGGCTCTCGCTCGATGCCGCGGAGTACGAAGCCTTCCGCGCCGCGCGGCGCGTGGAACCCATTGCCGTCGAGGTGCGTTCGGTCCGCGTCGACCCCGGCGCCGCGGACTTCGACTTCATCGCCCGTGAGCTGTTCGGCGACCTCGCCGGCCGCGAGCTGGACGTGGAGACGCTGCGGCGGCGCATCGCCCGCCACTACGGCCAGGGGCACCTGGAGCTGCTCGACTACCGTCTCACCGGCATCGAGAAACGTGACGGACGCGCCGCCGCCGACCTGTCCTTCATGGCCCGTCCCAACTCCTGGGGCCCGAATTACATCCGCGCGGGCCTCCGGCTGCAGGACGACTTCGAGGGCAACACCAGCTTCGACGCGGCCGCGCGCGTGCTGCTCACCGAGCTGAACCGCTACGGCGCGGAATGGATCTGGGAAGGGCAGGTGGGCGGCAACCCGCGCATCGGCACCGACCTCTACCTGCCGTTCTCGCTGCGCCGGCGCTGGTTCCTGGAGCCGGGGGCGCTGTTCCAGGTGCGCAACGTGCCGCAGTACGACGGCGACAAGCAGGTGGGCGAGCTGCGCGTGCGCTCGCTGACCTATGGCGGCGCGCTGGGCCGCGAGATCGGCAATTCCGGCGAGATCCGCCTCGGTGGCCAGCGCACGCTGGGCGAATCGCGCGTGCGGCTGGGGCCGGAGACCACCGAGCCGGAGGATTTCCAGCACAACGAGCTGTTCGCGCGCTACCGCTTCGACAGCCGCGACAGCGCCTCCTTCGCGCGGCGCGGCCAGGCGGCCATGCTGGAGTGGCGCGGGCAGGTCTCCAACCGCCGCCTGGAGCGTGTGTCCGATTCCATCCGCCTGGAGTGGCGGGGCCTGCGAAGCTGGGACCGCAACACGGTGATGGCCTGGGTATCGGCCGGTTCGCTGCTGGATGCGGGCTTCGCGGACGAACGCAGCTACTTCCCGCTGGGCGGTTTCCTCGATCTTTCAGGCCTGCCGCGTGATTCGCAGGTCGGCCCGCACATGGCCATGGCGCGGCTGGTCTACTACCGGCGCATCGGCAGCAGCGGCGAGCGTTTCCTCGACGTGCCGCTGTACGCCGGCGTGTCGGCCGAGCTGGGCAATGTATGGGAACGGCGCAGCGACATCAGCTTCGCGAGCGCACGCAGGAACGGCAGCGTGTTCTTCGGCCTCGACAGCCCGCTGGGACCGGCCCTGTTCGCCGTCGGCTTCGACAGCCGCGGCAGCCACGCCTTCTACCTGTCGCTGGGCATCGGCTTCTGAAGCGAAGCCGACCGGGGATCAGGCCAGGCCGCGGCTCGCGGCGAGGTTCTCCACCTTCGAGAACACCAGCCGGGGCGCGTCCTTGGCACGCGAGAACTCGTGGCGGCGGCTCATCTCCGCCAGCGCCGCATCGCGCTCCTGCGCGGTGCGGTACCAGTGCAGGCGGTGCCAGTCCGGTCCCAGCAGCTTGCGGAAGGGATCGTCCTCCCTCAGGCTGATGCGGATGCCATAGGGAGCGGGTTCCTCGGTATGTGGCTTGCGCAGGTTGTGCGCGGCTTGAATCATCGGCATGGGGCGTGAATGATACCAGTCCCCCGACCCGGCACTCCCAGGCCCATGTCCCTTTTCCGCAAGTCCGCCCGCCTGCCGACGCCGTCCGAGGCCCTTCCGGGGCGGGACCAGCCGGTTCCCACCGCGGAGCGCCATGCCGTGCTGGGCACGCCGCTGGCCGGGCCCTTCCCGGCAGGGCTCGAGTCGGTGCTGTTCGGCATGGGCTGCTTCTGGGGCGCCGAGCGGCTGTTCTGGCGGGTGCCCGGGGTGTACACCACCTCGGTGGGCTATGCCGGCGGCTTCACGCCCAACCCCACGTATGAAGAAGTGTGCTCGGGGCAGACCGGCCATGCCGAGGTGGTGCAGGTGGTATTCGATCCCGCCCGGGTGGACTTCGAGGAACTGCTGCGCCTGTTCTGGGAATCGCACGATCCCACGCAGGGCATGCGCCAGGGCAACGACGTCGGCACGCAGTACCGCTCGGTGATCTTCACCACCACCGGCAGGCAGCTCGAGCGGGCGAACGAGTCGAAGCGGCGCTACCAGGCGGCGCTGGACGCCGCCGGCGGCCGCGCCATCACCACCGAGATCAGGCCCGCCGCGGAGTACTACCTCGCGGAGGATTACCACCAGCAGTACCTCCACCACAATCCCAACGGGTACTGCGGCCTTGCAGGCTGCGGCGTCAGTTACCGCTGATTGGCTTCCTCGATCCTCATGACGGGCGCCTACGATCAACGGCTGGTCGGCATCGCGCTGGTGCTGGCCTTCCTCGCCTGGTTCGTGGCCATGAACGTGGTCGAGCGCATCAGCAACACGCGCGGCCTGGCCTCGCGTGCCTGGCTGCTGGCCGGCGCGCTGGCCGTAGGCACCAGCCTGTGGGGCATGCAGCTGCTGGCGATGCTGGCCTTCGACCTGCCCATCCCGGTGGCCTTCCATGTGCCCACGCTGGTGTTCACGCTGGGCGTGGCCATCGTGGTGTGCTTCTTCGCGCTGTGGATCGCGGGCGGCCCGCACCTGGGCGTGCTGCGCCTGGGCGTGGCGGGTCTGTGCATGGGCGTGGGCGTGGCCGCCATCCACTACCTGGGCGTGTTCGCGATGCAGATCGTGCCGGCGGTGCATTACGACGTACCCACCTTCGGCGCCTCGGTCGCGGCCGCGTTCGTGGCCTGCTGGCTGACACTGGCACTGGCCTTCTGGCTGCGCCACGGGCGCACGGCCGGGCGGCTGGTGGCGCGTGCCGCGGCGGCGCTGGTGCCCACGGCGGCCATCGCGGCGGTGTTCCAGCTGGGTTTCGCCGCCGCCGACTTCGCGCCGGATTCCTACAGCCTGGGCGCCGCCACGGTACTCGACTTCGATGCCGAGCACCGTCCGCTGCTGATGGTGGTGGGCGCGGGCGCCGCATTGCTCGCGCTGCTCATCGTGCTGCTGGTTGCGGGCCATGCGCGCGAGCTGATCGAACGCAGCCAGCACGCGGGGCGCCAGGAACTGCCCGTGACGCCGGTGGAGCACATTCCCGGCACCGATCCGCTCACCGGACTCGCCAACCGCGCGCTGCTGGCCGAACGCTTCGCCGCGATGCGGGCCAGCGTGCGCGATGCCGCCGGCGTGTTCGCGCTGCTGGTGGCGGACATCGACCGCTTCCGCCACCTGAACGATACGCTGGGCGCCTCCGTGGGCGATGCGGTGCTGCGCGAGCTGGCGCAGCGGCTGGGGGCGCTGGTGCGTCCCGGCGACACCGTGGCCCGTCCCGGAGGCGACGAGTTCGCGCTGCTGCTGGCCGACGTGGGCAGTGAC
Source organism: Pseudomonadota bacterium (assembly GCA_003242275.1). The sequence continues at coordinate 19,005 of QGUX01000013.1, forward strand.
GAGCAGGCGGCCAGCGTCGTCGCGCGCGTGCGCGAGGAGTTGGGCCGCACGGTCGCCGCCGGGGGACTGGAGGTGCGGGTCGCGGTGAGCGTGGGTGTCGGCCTGTATCCGCGCGACGGCGAGGACGTGGATACATTGCTGAAGCACGCCCACGGCGTGCTGCAGGGCGCGGCTTGAGTCCGGAAGTCCGCATCATCCTGCTGGTTGTGTTGTTCGTCGCGGGGCTGACGGCGCGGCGGCTGGGCTGGCTCGGCCCCGCGCAGGCAGGCGCGATGCTGCGACTGGTCATCACCATCGGACTGCCGGCGATGTTCATCGCCGACGTCAGCCGCATCCCGCTGCAGAGGAGCTTCATCGCGCTGCCGGTGGGCGCGCTGGCCATCATGCTGGTGAGCCTCGTCGCCGGGCTCCTGGCCGGCCGCGCCATGCGCCTGCCGCGGCCGGAGCAGGGCTCGCTGCTCTTGTGTGCCATGTCGATCAACAACGGCTTCCTGTTCCCGTTCGTGCTGGCGGCCTGGGGACAGGCCGGCTTCGCGCAGCTGGCGCTGTTCGACTTCGGCCACGTGATCGGCCAGAGCACCTTCGTCTATGCGCTGGCGGCCTGGTACGGCGGGCATGGCGCGGGTTTCGGTCCCATCATGCGGCGCATGCTGTCCTTCCCGCCGCTGTGGGCGCTGCTGGTTGCGCTGCTGCTCAATACCACCGGGACCGTCGATGCCGTACCCGATTGGCTGATCGGCCTGCTTCGCCTCGTCGGCCAGGTGATCCTGCTGCTGGTGATCGTGGCGCTGGGCGTGCTGTTCGACGCGCGGCTGCTGCGCGACGCGCGCGTGATCGTGGCGCTGGCCCTGCGCCTGGTGCTGGGCGCGGCGCTGGGGTTGCTGCTGGCCTGGATCTTCGGCCTGGAAGGCCTCACGCGCGCCGTGCTGGTGCTGGGCGCTGCGGCGCCCATCGGCTTCAACGCCGTGGTGTTCTCCGACCGCGAACACCTGCACCGGGAACTGGCGGCCAGCGCCGCCTCGATCTCGGTGCTGCTCGGACTGGCCTATGTGCCGCTGGCGCTGTGGCTGCTGCCGCGCTGAGCGGACGCGGCGGTCATCAGGGCGGCGGTTCGGAGCCCGGCGCGGGATCCTCGAGCGGGAAGGTGCGCACGCCGGAATCCTGCCCGGCTGGGGTGTCGCCGGGTGCTGGCCGCACCGGCGTGGCGGCCGCCGGCGCGTCGGCACCTGCCGGCGGCGCATCGCCCGTGCTGCGCGCCAGCGCCGCCAGGAAGCGGCGGGCATTCTCCGAACCGGTGGTCACCGCGCCGCTGATGATGTCCGAGGGCAGCACGTCGCGGCGCCCATAGAAGGCGCGGTTGCCGCGTTCGTCGATGCTGATGGCGGTGCCGTCCAGCGATACGCCGGCGAAGAGGCCACGGCTGCGCGAGTAGGCGTACACCTCGGCATTGGTGCCACCGGCGGCCTCGGCCTGGCGACCCACGGGACCTGCGGCCACCGAGGCGCCCACGCCCAGCGTCAGCTTGCCGTCATTGATGCCTTCCACGCCGCGCCGGGTGGTGAACACCAGCACGATGTCGGTTTCCTGCGCGCCGATCTGCCAGCCCACGCTGCCGCCGGTGAGATTGATGAACACGGGATTGGTGAAGCGGCCCCGGCTGTCGCGCACCGTCAGCACGCCGCTGCCGCGGCGACCGCCGAGCACGAAGGCCACCTTCTTCACGCTGGGCACCACCGCGACGCCATAGGCGCGTTGCAGCAGGTTCTCCGGGATGGCCGTGTCGCGCTGGCTGCGCAGCGCATCCAGCACCTCGGCCGCCTCCAGCAGGCGAGCCTCCTCGCGGGACTGGGCCTGCGCGGCGGTGGCAAGTCCGGTGGCGGCGAGCACGAGCAGGGCGCAGCAGGCGCGGCGATGCATGTTCATTGCGGCACGATCTCCAACTGTGATCCCCGTTGCCGTCGAAGCTTACTCCAGTGCCGCGGGCTGGGGTATCGTTGCCGGCATGCATGACTTCCGCGCAATGCTCGCGCTCGCGGTCTCGATCCTCGGGTCAGCCACCGCCCACGCGGCGTGGCTGAAGCGCGAGGAAGCCATCATGGGCACGCGCTGCGCGGTGGAGCTGTGGAGCGAGGATGCCGCCGCCGGCGAGGCCGCCATCGAGGCCGTGTTCGCCGACATGCGCCGCATCGATGCGCTGATGAGCACCTACAAGCCGGACTCGGAGGTGTCGCGGGTCAACGCCGAGGCCGCCCGGCGTCCCGTGCCGGTGACCGAGGAACTGTTCCGCCTGCTGGAGACGGCCATCGAGTACTCGCGCCTGTCCGACGGTGCCTTCGACATCACCTACGCCAGCGTGGGCTACCTCTACGACTACCGCGCCCGCCGCCGTCCCGACGATGAAGCCATTGCCGGGGCGCTGCCCGGCGTGGACTACCGCCGGCTGAAGCTCGACCCTGAACGGCGCACCGTGTTCTTCGAGCG
>QGUX01000014.1 GCA_003242275.1 Pseudomonadota bacterium
CCGGGGGGGGGGGGGGGCGGCGCCGGCGCGCGCGCCTGGCTTTCGTCGATGCTCACCGCGGCGGCGCGGCAGCCGACCTGCCTTCCAGCGACGAGTCCCCGCTGCTGGCCGAACTGCCGCAGTGGCTGGAACCTTCCCTGCAGGACGTCCCCCGCCTGGACCAGCTCGATGCCGCCCGCCTCAACGAGGCGCTGCTGTCGCGCTACACGTATGCGCAGCGCCGCGTGCTGGACGAGTTCGCGCCCTCGCACATCACCGTGCCCACGGGGTCGCGCATCCCGGTGGACTACGAGGACGACAACGCTCCCTGCATCGAGGTGCGCATGCAGGAGGTGTTCGGCCTGGCCGACACGCCGCGCATCGCCGGCGGCAAGGTGCCGGTCACGCTGAAGCTGCTGTCGCCCGCGCGGCGCCCCATGCAGATCACCCGCGACCTCGCGGGCTTCTGGCGCGGCAGCTATGCCGAGGTACGCAAGGACATGCGCGGGCGCTATCCAAGGCACTACTGGCCGGAGAACCCGCTGGAGGCCGAGCCCACGCGCGGCACGCGGCCGCGGCGCTGAGTCCGCGCTTCGGCTAGAATGCGGCGATGCTGTATTCCAAGGCCGTGCACATCCTCTTCGTCATCTCCTGGATGGCCGGCATCTTCTACCTGCCGCGCATCTTCGTGCACTACGTCGAGGGCCGCGCCGCCGGCGAGGACGTGCGCCGCCTGAAGGTGATGGCGAGGAAGCTCTACCACTTCACCAGCGCCATGGGCGTGCTGGCGCTGGCGTCGGGCCTGTGGCTGTGGCTGCGCTTCGGCTTCGCCGGTGGCTGGTTGCACGCCAAGCTGACACTGGTGGCGCTGCTGGTGGCCTACCACATCTCGATGCGCGCCTACACCAAGCGCCTGCTGGCCGATGCGGGCCTGCCGTCCTCCACTACGCTGCGCTGGTACAACGAGCTGCCGCTCCTGATCCTGGTCGGCATCCTGTGGCTGGTGGTGCTGAAGCCCTTCTGAGCCCGAAGGAGTTCATCTCCGCCGACGCGCTGCTGCGTGATTCGCTGGCGCTGGGCATGCAGGTCGTGCGCAGCGGCTTTGCGCCCACCTTCCTGGTGGGCATCTGGCGGGGCGGGGCGCCCATCGGCATCGCCGTGCAGGAGGTGCTGGAATTCCACGGCATCCACTGCGACCACCTGCCCATCCGCACGTCCTCGTACTCGGGCATCGGCCGGCAGGAGCCGCAGGTGCGCGTGCACGGCATCGACTACCTCGTGTCGCGCCTGGCGCGCGAGGACCGCCTGCTGGTGATCGACGACATCTTCGACACCGGCCGCAGCCTGGAGGCGGTGCTGTCCGAGCTGTCGCGGCGCTGCAGGCTGAACATGCCCGCCGACGTGCGCATCGCCACCGTGTACTACAAGCCGGCGCGCAACCGCACGCACCTCGCGCCGGATTTCCACGTGCGTGCCACCGACCGATGGCTGGTGTTCCCGCACGAGCTGAAGGGGCTGACGCGCGAGGAAATCCTGGCGCACAAGCCCGTGGACGAGGATTTCTTCAGGACGGATTGACGCGTCGCCACGCCACCAGGCAGGCAAGTGCGGCCAGCGCCGCGATCCAGAAGCCCAGCAGCCCGTCGAAGGTGCCGACGAGGAAGGCCAGGTCGCTGGCCTCGTTGGGCGAGGAGCTGCGGCGCACGATGGCGATCACGGTGACGAAGCCGGCATGCAGGCCGATGCAGCCGCCGATGTCGCCGGTGCGGTGGCGCACCTGCGCCAGCAGCACGCCCACCAGCCACAGCGCCAGGAAGGCATCGGCGATGCGCAGGGGATCGGCGAAGCCGTCGAAGAACCCGGCCAGCACCGCAAAGCCGCTCAGCGCATGGACCTGCTCGTACGGCACGCCGGCGGCGCGGCCGAGGAAGTGCACGGCGGCGTAGCACACCGGCACCAGCAGCAGCGCCATGCGCACGGCGCCGGCGCGCTGCAGCGCGCCCTGCAGGGCGCCGCGGAAGAAGGTTTCCTCGACCAGCGCCACGGCAAGGCCGCTGCCCAGGCACTTCACGGCCAGCAGCGCCCAGCCGGTCATGTCGTCGGGTGCGCGCGCATTCCATTCGCGCACGCCGAGCAGCAGCAGCGGCATCACGGCCGCCAGCATCACGATCAGCCCCGCGGCAAGCCCCGCCAGCACCCTCCCGGCGAAACGGTGCCACGGCCCGGCGAAGCCCAGGGTCCGCCGGTCGGCGAGGCCATGGCGCCAGGCCAGCCACGCCACGAGCAGGATCACGGCCAGCAGGGTCAGGCGCGTGAACACACGGTGCAGCGGGAATACCTCGAGGGGTGCCAGCGCGGCCTGCACCCAGGGTGCCGCGAGTGCGGCCAGCAGCATGCCGGCGGGCAGGGCGAGCACGAAGGCCGCGAAGATGCGCACGGCGCCGGGTGGTTCAGCTCCTGCCGTGCGAGTGCCCCGCTTCATCCCTGCCGGTTCCTCACGCGGCCACCGATTCGCGCAGCCGCAGGTCCAGCGTCATGCCGATGCGGGTGAGGAAGGCGCGTCCCTGTGCGGTGACCCGGACCTGCTCGTCCGAAACCTGCACCAGCCCGTCGCGGGCCAGGTTCTCCAGCTCCTGCCGCATCTTCGGCCACCACGGTGCCTGCCGCAGTGATGCCGACAGCGGCGTCGCGCGATTGCCGAGCAGGTCCGACAGCAGGGAACGGATGGCGCGGTCGTCGGCGCTCAGCACGTGCCCGCGCTGCAGCGGCAGCTCGCCGGCCATCACGCGTGTTTCATAGCGCTGCAGGTTCTTCTCGTTCTGGGCGTAGATGCCGGGCGTGTCGCCGATGGCCGAGACCCCCAGGCCGATCAGCGCATCTACCGGCGTGGGCGCGAAGCCCATGAAGCTGCGCGTGAGACGGCCCGCGTCCAGCGAGCGCGCCAGCGGATCATCGGGCAGCGCGAACTGGTCGAAGCCGATCTCCACGTAGCCGGCCGCCGCCAGCTTCTCCCGTCCGAGCAGGTACAGTTCGCGCCGCAGCGTGGTGTCCGGCAGGTCGGCTTCCGTGTACTGCCGCTGGCTCGGCTTGATCCATGGCACGTGCACGTAGGGGAGGTAGTTCACCCGGTCCGGCTTCATCCTCAGCAACGTGGCGAGGCTGGCACGCACGCTCTCCAGCGTCTGCAGCGGCAGGCCGCAGATGAAGTCCACGCCGATGCTGGTGAAGCCCAGCTCGCGCGCATCGTCGATGGCCTGCCGCACCTGGGCCTCGGACTGTTCGCGGTTGACGATCCCGAGCACGCGCGCGTCGAAGTCCTGCACGCCGACCACGATGTGGCGGAAGCCATGCCGCTGCAGGATCGCCAGCTTGGCGCGGGTGGTGTTGCGAGGGTCGGCCTCGACGGCGAAGTCCGCGTCCGCAGCCACCACCACGTCGGTGAGCAGGCGGTCGAGCAGGCGGTCCAGCTCGTCCTCCGGCAGCCACGTCGGCGTGCCGCCCCCCAGGTGCAGCCGGGCCAGCGGCAGGCGCTTCGCCGACAGCCGCTCGCGGTACAGGCCGTATTCCCGCACCACCTTGTCCACGTAGGGGGCGGCCAGCGAGTGGCTGCGCGCCACGCGCATGTTGCAGCCGCAGAACGTGCACAGCGACTGGCAGAAGGGAATGTGCACGTACACGCCGGCGCGCGCGCCGTCCGGCGCGAGCGCCGCATCGATGGCCGAGATCCAATCCCCGGCAGACGGCGGCGTTCCCCAGAACGGCGCGGTGGGATAACTGGTGTAGCGCGGGCCCACGACGCCGTGGCGGTCGAGCAGCTCGCGCGGCGGCTGGATCACCCGAAGATCTCCCGCTGCAGGGTCACGAAGCGGCGCACGTTGGCCTCGGGCGTCCGCTGCAGCACGCCATGGCCGAGGCCGCAGATCCAGCCGCGGCGGGCGGCTTCCGGCAGCGCGCGCACGCGGCCGAAGTACTCCTTCAGCCGCTCTTCCAGATCCGGCAGCGGCAGGTGCAGCCACTCCGGATCGACGTTGCCCTGGATGGCCCAGCGCTCGCCGTACAGCCGCAGCACCTCGGTGATGTCGTGCCGCCAGTCGATGGCCAGGCACTGGAAGGGCAGTGCGGTGAGCTGGTCCCAGTAGGCCGGGCCGGTGCCGCGCGAGTAGTAGATGACCGGCGTGTCGGGGTCGAGGCGGCGGAAGCGCGCCAGCAGGTCGGCCAGCACCGGCACCACGTAGCGGCCGTAGTTGGCCGCGTCGATCTCGCCGGCGGCGGTGTCGAAGACGGCCATGCAGTCGGTGCCGGCGCGTGACTGCAGGGCCATGTTGTGCGCCAGCAGGTCGAGCAGCTTGTCGTTGAAGGCCTCGTACACGCCATGGGTGAGGCCGGCCATGGCCTCGCGCGCCTTCTCGTGCGAGCCGGCCGCGGCGTACACGTACAGCGTGAAGGGGCCGCCGACGAAGCCGATCAGCCCCTTGTCGCGCCGGAGGCGGTTCCTGATCAGCCGCACGGCCTCGGCCTGGAACTGCATGAACTGCGCGCGTTCCGCGCCGCCGGCCAGGCGCGCCACGTCATCGGGCGAGTGCAGGTGGAAGGCGAGCTTCGGCCCGGGGTCATAGGTCAGCCCCATGCCCATGGCCTCCAGCGGGAACAGCAGGTCCGAGAACAGGATGGCCGCATCGAAGTTGAAGTCGTGGATGGGCCCCATCGTGGTCTCGGCGGCGAGCCGCGGGTCCTTGCACAGCGAGATGAAGTCGTGGTGGCGCTTCAGCGCCTTGTAATGCGAGTGGTAGCGGCCGGCCTGGCGCATCATCCAGACGGGTGGACGGCCGGTGTTGCGGCGGTTCAGCGCCGCGGTCAGCAGGGTCTCGGTCATGCGTTCCTTCCCAGTTGATAGCCCACGCCGCGGATGCTGAGGATGGTCTCCGGCCGGGACGGGTTCCTCTCCACCAGCCTGCGCAGGCGCAGGATGAAGTTGTCGACGGTTCGCTCGGTGGGGAATTCATCCGGCGCCCAGGCGTGGTTCAGGATCTCGTCGCGCGTGACCGCGCGGCCGGCCTTCTCCAGCAGCAGCTTCAGCACCGCGCATTCCTTGTGCGTGAGGCGGTGAATGGTGCCGCCGCTCTCGGCGGTGAAGCGGTCGAAGTCCACGGTGGCGATGCCGATGCGCACCGGCCCCTTCAGCGTCGCGTCGCGCGCGGCGATGTCGCCGGCCCGCCGCAGCATGTTCTGGATGCGCAGCACCAGCTCGCGGAATTCGAAGGGCTTGGTCATGTAATCGTCGGCGCCGAGTTCCAGGCCATGGATGCGGTCTGCCGGCGTGCCGTACGCCGTCAGGAACAGCATCGCGGTGGAGGGGCTGGCCTCGCGCAGGTACTGCGCCACCTCGAAGCCGCTGCCATCGGGCAGTCCCACGTCGAGCACGGCCGCCTTGAAGCGCCCGGCCTCGAGTGCCTCGCGCGCGGCGCGCACGCTGGCCGCGTGCGTGACCTCGAAGCCCTCCTCGGCGAGCCGCTTGACCAGGGTGCCGGCCACGTTGGCGTCGTCCTCGACCAGCAACAGGGGAATGCCGTTCATCGCGGCACCGGCCTCAGCCGTTGGCGGGGAAGTGCAGCGTGACCTGGAAGCCGCCGCCCGGGGCATTGTCGAACTCGACGCTGCCGCCCATGCGCTCCATCAGCACGCGCACCAGGTACAGGCCCACGCCGGTGCCGCGCGAGGCATCGCCGCGCTGGAACAGCCGGCGGCCGAGCTGCTTCGGGTCGCCGGCATAGCCGGCGCCGTGGTCGCGCACGCGCACCTCCACGCCGTGCCGGCCGCGCACCGCCTGCACGTCGATGCGGATGGGCTCGCAGTCGCCGTGCCGCTGCGCGTTCTCGACCAGGTTGCGCAGGATGAGCTGCAGCGCGGCCGTATCGCCGTGCACCGCGGGCAGCCCGGGTTCGATCGAGACGTCGAGCAGCACGTCCTCGCCGGCGGTGGCGACGATGTTGCGCAGCACCTTGTCCAGCCAGGGATCGAGCCGGATCGCCTGTTCGGCGAGCTGTCCGCCCCCCTCGATGCGCGCCAGCTCCAGCGTCTTGTCGATCTGCATTTCCAGCCGGTGGGTGTCCACCAGCAGCCGTTCGATCAGGTCCTGCGTGGGCTCGCCGGCGGCGATGGCCTCGGTCTGCAGGCGCACGCTGGTCAGCGGCGTGCGCAGCTCGTGCGTCAGGGCGGCGAAGAAGGCCTGCGTGCCGCGGGCGCGCTGCATGTCGCGCCGGTAGTACCAGAACAGCATGCCTGAGACCGTCATCAGCAGCAGCAGGAAGGTGCCCGACTCCCACAGCAGCATGCGTTCGGTGCGCTTGACGCCTTCCAGCGCCTCGGCGCGCGGCACGCCCATCTCCTCCTGCAGCGCGGCGATGCTGCGCGACTGCTGCAGCACGATGGTGGCCCACCAGAAGCCGAGCACCAGGATCACCGCCAGCCACACGCCCGCGAGGATGGCCACGCGGCGCGACCGCCGGAACGGCTGGACGCTCAGTGCTCCCTTGCTGTCCATCTGCGCCACTCCTCGGCTGAGGGAAAGGCCCTGAAGTGTCGCACGCCGGCGCGGCGGATGTGCTCGGCCGTCTTGCCCGGGCCGCTGGCATGGTGGGCATCGGGCGAGGCCAGCGCCCGGCCGCGCTCGAACTGCGCCGTGCTGCTCCAGTAGATGTGGGTGGCCGTTCCGAGGGCGGTGGAATCCAGCGGTGCGTCGGCCTCGACGCGGTAGGTGGCGATCACGTTGGCGCCGGCCCAGCTGCCCGACTGCCAGGGCTCCGCCGCTTCTTCATGCGTCAGCACGTCCCATTCGGCCGGCGGCGGCAGGCCGAGCAGTGGTTCGCCTACCAGCTTCACCAGGTTCTCTGCGCCCAGGCCCTCGCCGCAACCCTGCACCCATACGCCCTGCGCGGCCAGCGCGAACCAGCCGCGGGCGCCGGACGTCCACACGGCGCGTCCGGCCAGCGCCGAGGCGGCGCCCTCGGGCAGTGCGCGCGGATGGGCGAGGAACACGGCCCGGTGGCGCAGCTTCGCGGAAAGTCCCGCGGCATCGAGCAGCGGCCGGGCGGGTGCGCGCACCGCGTTGCCATCCCATGGCCGCACTTCGCCGGCCAGTTCCGGCAGCGGCTCATCGGGCAGGAAGCGACGGCCGGCGATGTCGCGGCCTTCGGCGTTGCGGCCGCCGACCTGCAGCAGTCCACCCAGGCCGGGCACCCATTGCATCGCGGCGCCGAAGCGCTGGTGGCAGCCGCCGCCATGCTCGCCGAGCAGCTGCCGCTCGATTTCCACGGCGCGGCGCGTCGGCGTGTCGTCGAGCACGGCCAGCAGCTCGCGCGTGGCCGCATCGTCGGCGCGGCATTCGACGGCCAGTGCGCCCTGGCCCGGCGCGCCGGGCACCTCGGTCAGTGGCAGCACCATCAGGTGCAGGCCTTCGAGCAGCGCCGTGAGCAGCGCGCGTCCCTGCCTCTCGGTGGCGGTGTCGGCATGCAGCCGCGACAGGCCGGCCATGGCCAGCACGATGCCGTCGAGGTGGCGCTCGCTGCCGCGGGGTTCATGCAGGCGGCGCAGGCGGCTGTCCACGTTGCCGCGCAGGTTCACCAGCTCCAGCCGTTCGCGCGAGGCATGCGGCAATGCGCGCGACAGGAAGGCCGGCAGGAGCTCGGCGCGGCGTGGCGAGGAAGTGCCGATGCGCAGCGGGTGGCCGGCCGCGAGCCGCGCGGGCACGTCCGGCGCGAACAGCGCGAGGTCGCGCGGGTTGGCGCGCTTCGGCACCGCCGCCAACACGAACTGCGGCGGGCGCTCCAGGCTCAGGTCCTTCAGCGAATGCACGGTGAAGTCCACGCGCTTCTCCAGCAGCGCATGGTCGAGCTCGGCGGTGAAGAATTCCTTGCCCTCGATCTGCGACAGCGGCTTGTCGAGCACGCGGTCGCCGCGGGTCTCGATGCCCACCAGTTCCACATCGAGGCCGGGATGCGCGGCGCGCAGTGCCGCCGCCACCTGGCTGCTCTGGATCCAGGCCAGCGCGGAACGGCGGGTGCCGAGGCGCAGCGTCTTGCCGTTGGTCATGCGGGCATTCTAGTAGGCCAGCGCCTCGAACACGGCCAGGTCTTCCCAGCCGTGGTTCGAGCTGCCGGCGCGCGAGCCGTCGGCATCGTCGAGGCGTGCGAGCTGCGCCTTGTTGCGGCAGGCGCGGCGCGCGCGCTCCAGCATGGCCTCGCGCTGCGAGGCCTGCGCGTCGCGCAGGTTGAAGAGGTCGCGCAGGGTGAACAGGCCCGGCAGTCCTTCCCACGCCGTGCCGGCCGCACCGTCGATGCCCAGGTGCAGCACGCGGCCCTCGGGCCGCGCATGTTCGCGCCAGGTGCGCACGCGCGCGGCATCGCGCCCGGCGTCGGCGGGAATGCACAGGATCACGTCGCGCGCCTGCCGCCAGCCGGCCAGTTCCGCCTCGGGCGTGGCCTCCAGCAGCCGCACGCGGCCCTCGGTGGTGCCGGCGCGCTGCCGCGCCAGCATGGCCTCGGCGCGTTCGCGCGAGCGGTTCCACACCAGCACCTGGCCGGTGTCCAGGAAGGGCAGGATGGTCTCGGCCAGCTGGCCCGCGCCGATGAGCAGCGTGGGTCCGGGCAGTTCCGCGCCCAGCAGGCGCCGCACCAGCGATCCGTAGGTGGCGCTGCCCAGGCCCACCACGTACTCGCTGCGGATTTCCTTCGTGTCCTGCAGCAGGCGCTGCATCCACGGCCGGAGCGCCTTCGCGCCGTCCGAGCCGGTGGCCTCGTGTTCGCGCCAGGCCTGCTTGATCTGCCCCAGGATCTCGGTCTCGCCGGCGATCTCGCTCTCCAGCCCGCAGGCGAGCTGCAGCAGGAAGCGGTAGGCCTCGGCCCCCACGTGCCGCTCGAAGCCGGCCGCATCCGCTTCCGCGGCCGAGGGTTGTTCGGCCGGCGGCAGCATCGCGATGCGGACCTCGCGCAGGCAGGTGCCCAGCACCAGCCCGTCGGGCAGCAGCCCGGTGGGCGGGCGCTCCGCGGTCCTGCGGTTCAGCACGATGAGGTTGGACAGGGGCATGGTGGAAGCGTAGCCAGCGGGCGGCCAGGGAATGTCACCGCTGGGTCACGAGGGCCGTCCCGGCGCCCCTGGACACGCCCTTCCGCGCCCGTCCCGGCCCCCGTGCCGGGCCGTTCGCGCCGCCAACCCATGGCCTTCTCAACAGTGTTCCACCACGGCCCATGAACGCACTGCCGCTGCGCAGCGCATGTGTCGCCACGCACGCGGTGGCCTTCCTGCGCGTGGCCGGCGCGTGGCATGTGAATTGCTTGATGCACTCCAGGGTCACGGGACCTGCATGGACAACGGCGTCCTGCCACACCACCGCCGGTGGTGTGCAGGACGCCGTTCTTGTTTCAGGAGCAGCGGGAACAGGTGGAAGTCGAGGCCGTCGCAAGCGAGTTGCCGATCGTGATCGTCGGCGCGGGGCCGGTGGGATTGCGGGCCGCATCCGAGCTGGCGCTGCTGTGCCCACGGCGCCCGCTCATTCTCTATGGAGAGGAGGACGCCGAGCCGTACGACCGGGTGCAGCTCTCCTCCCTCCTGATGGGCGACGTGCCCGAGGCACAGCTCTTCGGCGCGGCCCGGCTTGCGCCGGCCGCATCCATCGAGCACCGCCTCGGCGTGCGCGTCACCGCCATCGACCGCGAACGCCGCTGCGTGCGGGACTCGCGCGGCGGCGAGCAGCCATACGGCACGCTGGTGCTGGCCACCGGTTCCACTCCGCATGTGCCCGACGTGGCGGGCATCGCATTGCCGGGCGTGTTCCGTTTCCGCGACTGGCGCGACACCGAGCGCCTGTGCGCGCGCCGCCTGCGCAGCCGGCGCACCGTGGTGCTGGGCGGGGGATTGCTGGGCCTGGAGGCCGCGCGCGCGATGCGCCGCTTCAACACCGAGGTGGTGGTCATCGAGCACAACCCGCAGCTCATGGGGCGGCAGCTCGACGCCGTCGCGGGCGCCGCCCTGCGCCGGCACATCGAGGCCCTGGGCATCGAGGTGATCATCGGCGACGGCGTCCGGCGCGTGCGCGGCACCGCGCTGGTGGAGGGCGTGGAGCTGCAATCGGGCCGCCGGGTGGACTGCGACACCATCGTGCTCGCCACGGGTATCCGCCCGAACATTTCACTGGCGCTGCAGTCGGGCATTGCGGTGGGACGCGGCATCCGCGTGGACGACGAGCTGCGCACCAGCGATCCGCTCGTGTTCGCCATTGGCGAATGCGCCGAGCACCGCGGCCTCGTGCATGGCCTGGTCGGCCCCGGCCTCGAGCAGGCCGCGGTGGCGGTGGCGGTGATTGCCGGACGCGCCGTGCGCTACGCCGGTTCCATCGCCGCGAGCAGCCTCAAGGTCGCGGGCGTGCCGGTATTCAGCGTGGGACGCCTGGCCGACAACGACATCCCGCACGATGCGCGCCGCCATGTGTGGCGCGGGCCGGACGGCACGGCCGTGGGCCTGGTCACGCATCGCGGGCGGCTGATCGGCGCCTGCGGCGTGGGCACGCTGCGCGAGTACCAGACGCTGCGCGAGGCGGTGATGCGGGAGCGCCTGGTTTCCCCATGGAGGACCTGGCGGTTCCGGCGCGACGGACGGCTCTGGCCGGAGCGCGATGGCGACGACGTGGCCGCATGGCCGGCCGAGGCGGTGGTGTGCCAGTGCGCCCAGGTCACGCGTGGCGCACTGGGCGCGGCCATGGCCCGCGGCTGCACGTCACTGCAGGCCATCGGCGAGGCGACTCGCGCCTCCACCGCCTGCGGTTCGTGCCGGCCGCTGGTGATGCAGCTGCTGGCCAGCGGCCAGCCGGTGCCGCCGGTGCGCGGTGCCGCCTGGCTCACCGGTGCGGCGGTGCTGGCGATGGTGGTGGCGCTGGTCGCGCTGCTGGGGCTGGACCTGCCCGATCCGCGCTCGGTGCTGTCCGGATGGCCGGCCTTCTGGCGTGACGCGACGTTCAAGCAGGTCACCGGCTTCTCGCTGGTGGCCGTGGTGCTGGGTTCGCTGGCCATCACCTGGCGCAAGCGGGCGGCGCGCAAGCCCGCGGGCGATGCCGCGGCGTGGCGCGTGGTGCACACGGCGCTGGCCGCGCTCGCCGGCATCACGCTGCTGGCCCACACCGGCGGACGGGTGGGCGCCAACCTGAACCTGGCGCTGTCCTTCACCTTCCTCGCGGCGCTGGTGCTGGGCGCGCTGTCCGCGCTGGGCGTGGCGCGCGAACACCGCGGCGTGGCGGCGGTGCGTCTCCGGCGGCGCATGGTGTGGGTGCACCTGTTGCTCACCTGGCCGCTGCCCGCGCTGCTGCTGGCGCACATCGTGAAGGCCTACTGCTTCTAGCCATGGCGGGCAGCAACCAGCAGTTGTGGTTGGCCTGGGCGCTGGTGTCGGCGGGCTTCCTGCTGCTGCTCGGCATGGCGCTGTTCTCGACCACCGACGCTTCGGCCAGCCCGCAGCTCGCCCGCGTGCGCGCCTGGTTCCTGCCCGGCCAGACCAGCCACGGGCACTACCAGATCGAGCTGGCCTGCGAGGCCTGCCACGTGAAGCCCTTCGGCGGACCGGAACTGCGGCAGCAGGCCTGCGAGGGTTGCCATGCCGCGGAGCTGAAGGAGGCCGGCGACAAGCATCCGCTGTCGAAATTCACCGACCCGCGCAACGTGCCGCTGCTGGAGCGCATCGACGCCACGCGCTGCGAGACCTGCCATGCGGAGCACCGACCGGAGCTGACGCTGGCCATGGGCCTGACGCAGCCTGCGGATCTGTGCGTGCACTGCCACGACGGGATCGCCACCGAACGGCCCAGCCATGCGGGCATGAAGTTCGACACCTGCAGCTCCGCGGGCTGCCATCGCTACCACGACAACCAGGCGACCTACGAGGACTTCCTGCTGCGCCACGCCGAGGCGCCGGCGATGCTGGCCAGGCAGGAGACACGCAGCACCAACTTTGCCGAACTGGCTGCCGTGCTGCCGGACTACCCCTCGGACCGCTATCCGGTGCGCGAGCTGGCGGCGGAAGAGGCCGATTGGCCGGAGGGGCTGCCGGCTGCCGGCGAGGCGAGGCGCCAGTGGGCGCACTCGGCGCATGCGCGCCAGGGCGTCAACTGCAGCGCCTGCCATACGCCGGTGCTGCAGGCCGCGGCTGACGATGACGGGCCGGCGGAATCAGCGGCGGGCGGTCACGGCGATGCCGGGGACGGGCCCGCGAGCCTCCAGTGGATCGCGAAACCCGGCAATGGGTCCTGTGCGGGTTGCCACCTGGTCCAGGCGCGGCAGTTCAGGCAGGGCCGCCACGGCATGCGCCTCGCGGTCGGCCTGCCGCCGATGCGCCCGCGCGAGGCCCGCCTGCCCATGCAGAAGGGTGCCGCGAATCGCGAGCTCGGCTGTGCGAGCTGCCACGATGCGCACCGCGCCGACCGCATCGAGGCCGCGCGCGCCGCCTGCCTCGGCTGCCACGCGGACGAGCACTCGCTGGCCTTCGATGCCTCGCCCCACGGTGGCACGTGGGCGCGCGTCGAGCGTGGCGAGGTGGCGGCGGCCGAAGCCGTGAGCTGCGCCACCTGCCACATGCCGGTGATGTCCGAGCGCATCGGCGAGTTCGACCTCGTGCTGGACCATGTGCAGCACAACCAGAACGCCACGCTGCGTCCCGCCGAGAAGATGCTGCGGCCCGTGTGCATGCGCTGCCACGGGCTGGGCTTCGCCACCGATGCACTGGCCGATGCCGCGCTGGTGCGCAACAACTTCAACGGCAGCCCCGCCGTGCACGTCCGGAGCATCCGCATGGCCGTGGAGCGCGACGAGGCCATCCGCCGCCAGCGCGCCATGCAGGCTGCCGCCGGGGCGGAGGCCGAAGCCGCGGCTGCGGCAGGCACGGAAGGATTCGAGCAGTGATCCCCCATCAGAGGTCAAACGGAGAGTCGACATGAAGACAGGCACGAAGGTCTGGGGCAGGGCGCTGGCGGCAGGCGCCGTCATGGCCGCGGCGACGGCGGGCGGCGTGGCGGCGGCCGATGGCGTGAGCTACCAGGAACTCGCCGACGCCCTGCACACGGTGATGGAGTCCGACCGCACCGTGTACACGCGCACGGTGGTCAACCGCCTGCAGAACGAGGAGAAGGTCATCAAGGCCAGCGAGCACTGGAAGGACGACAAGGCCCTGCCGCTTCCCGCCCAGATGTTCCGCTTCGGCGCCGAGATGGCCGCCGAGAAGCAGAAGAAGTTCACCTATTCGCTGCTGTCGGAGTGGCCGGTGAACAAGCAGAACGCGCCGCGCACGCCGGTGGAGACCGAGGGCCTGAAGGCCGTGGCCTCGACCAAGAAACCTTTCTACAAGGAGGAGACCATCGGCGGCAGGAAATATTTCACGGCCGTTTATCCGGACGTCGCAGTCTCGCCCGCGTGCGTGAGCTGCCACAACGAGCACAAGGATTCGCCGCGCACCAACTTCAAGCTGGGAGACGTCATGGGCGGGGTGGTGCTCCGCATCGCCATGCAATAGACAGAAGGAACAGACACCGATGACACCAGAGCAAGTGGGCCTCGTGCAGAGCACCTGGGCCCGTGTGGTTCCCATCAAGGACACCGCCGCCGAGCTGTTCTACGGCCGGCTCTTCGAACTCGATCCCTCGCTGCGCCAGCTGTTCAAGGGCGACATGGCCGAGCAGGGCCGCAAGCTGATGGCGATGATCAACGTGGCGGTCGCCGCGCTCGACAGGCTCGAGACCATCGTGCCGGCGGTGAAGGACCTCGGCCGCCGCCACGGCACCTATGGCGTGAAGCCCGCCGACTACGGCACGGTGGCCACGGCGCTGCTGTGGACGCTGGAGAAGGGACTGGGCGACGCGTTCACGCCCGCGGTGAAGGAGGCCTGGACCGCGGCCTACATGGTTCTGGCCGCCACCATGCAGGCCGCGGCGGCCGAAGCCGAGGCCGCGCAGCCGGCGTGAGCCGCCGGGCACCCCGCACGGCGGGCGGCCGGTGCGGGGTGTCCTCGGGCGCTACCTTGGCGGCAGGCCTTCCTCGGTGCGCGCCTGCTGCACCGACGGCCGCGCGGCGCAACGCTCGAAGTAGGCGCCCAGCTTCGGCAGGTGCGAGAGGTCGAGTTGCAGGCGCGGCGACCAGCTCAGGGTCACGTAGAGGTAGGCGTCGGCGACGGTGAAGTTCTCGCCCGTCAGGAAGTGCCGGTCGCCCAGTGCCTGGTTCACGTAGCCATAGCGCAGCAGGGCCATCTCCAGGGCCGCCTTCTTCATGTCCCCGGTGCTGGTGGGGCGGAACATCACGCCCAGGTTCTTGTGGATCTCGCTGTTGATGAACCCCAGCCACTCGAGCACGCGGAAGAAGCCCATGGTGCCCGGCTGCGGGGCGAGGCGGCCGGAGGCGTCGAGCGTGGAGATGTAGCTCAGCACGGCCACGTTCTCGGTCAGCACCTGGCCATCGTCCAGCACCAGCACCGGCACGTAGCCGCGCGGGTTCAGGTCCGTGAGCAGCGTGCCGTCGGTCCCCTTCTTGGTGGCGCGGTCGACCGCGATGGCCTCGAACTTCCGGCCCGCCTCGATCAGCGCGATGTGGGAGGCCAGCGAACAGGCGCCCGGCAGGTAATAGAGCTTCATGTTGTTCTCCTCCTTGCTTCTGGCTTCATCGGCGAGGCGGGCCAGCATAGGCCCTGCGCCCGGCGGCGGCCACAGGGAAACGGATGACCCCCGCCCGGCGATGCCGCAGAATCCAGCCGGATGTCTCCGCCGTCTGAATCCTCCTGGTCCGCATCGGCCGAGTTCCTGCTGCTGGGCGCGATCTGGGGATCGGCCTTCATGTTCATGCGCGTGGCGGCGCCGGCCTTCGGGGCGATGCCGCTGGTGGAGTTGCGGCTGGGGCTGGGCGCGCTGGTGCTGCTGCCGTTCCTGTGGCGCGACCGCCGCCACTTCACGCCGGGCATGTGGCTGCGGGTCACCCTGGTCGGCATGGTCAATGCGGCCGTGCCCTCTGCGCTGTTCGCCTGGGCGGCCGAGCGCGCGCCGGCCGGCATCGGCGCCATCGCCAATTCCACCACCGCCCTGTTCGCGGCGGTGGTGGCGGTGCGCTTCTTCGGCGAGCGGATGCCGGCGCGGAGCGTGGCTGGCCTCGCCGCCGGCTTCATCGGCGTGGTGGTGCTGGCCAGCGGCAAGGCCCAGGGCGGGAGTCTCACGGCGGCCGCGATTGCCGGCACGCTGGGGGCCCTGTGCTATGGCGTCGGCATCAACCTCGTGCGCCGTTACCTGTGGGCGCTGCCGCCCTTTGCCGGTGCCTGCGCCAACCTGCTGACCGCAAGCGTGCTGTGCGCGCCCCTGGCGATCGCGACGTGGCCGTCGACACCCGCGCCGGGCGAGGCGTGGTGGTCGGCCATCGCGCTCGGTGCGGTGTGCAGCGGCGTGGCCTACGTCTTGTACTACCGCATCATCCACCGCCTCGGCGCGCCGCGCGCGGCCACGGTGTCGTACCTGATCCCGCTGTTCGGTGTGTTCTGGGGGTGGCTGCTGCTGGATGAGGCCATCACCGCGACGATGGCGGCGGCCTGCGCGCTGATCCTGGTGGGCGTGGCGCTGAGCCAGCAGCGGGCGTAGCGGCGCGGTGGTTGGCGGCAGGGGCGGCTTCCCTCCGGGCTGCGGCCCACGGACAATGGGCCCGGCGGCGAAGCCGCGACCCTTCACTTCATCGTCGAGCGAATCCCATCATGCCCAAAGCCTACTGGATCTCCTGCTATCGCCAGGTCAACGACACCGCCAGGCTGGATGCCTACGCGAAGCTCGCCGGGCCGGCCATCGAGGCCGGCGGCGGCAGGTTCCTCGCGCGCTCGGTGGCCGCGAAGGCCTACGAGGATGGCCGCGTGGACCGCACCGTGGTCATCGAGTTCGACTCGGTGGAACAGGCCATTGCCGTGCACGACGGCCCGGCATACCAGCAGGCGCTGGCGGCGCTGGGGGACGGCGCGGTGCGTGACATGCGCATCGTGGAAGGCGTCTGAGGCAGCGGCCCGCGAAGGCCGGCCTTGCCCTTCGCCGGCCCGGTCGAGTCCTTACCGCACCGGCCAGTAGATCTCGGTGCGCCAGTCATCGTGGTTGGGATGCTCCGCCGGATCGGTGACATAGACCTCCCACGGCGGGCCGTCCGGCGTGCGTCCCTGTTCGCCGATCCAGCGTTCGAAGGCCGCGAAGGTGTCGGGAATCTGGTTGTAGGGACCGCCGTGCACCGCCACGGCGGTGAGTCCGCCGGGCAGCGAGAAGGATTCGATGTCGCCCTCGCCCTCGATGGGCGCGGCCAGCGGCATGCCCACCTCGATGGTGATCGTGCCCGCGCCGAACTCCGGATAGCGCGCGAACGGCCGGCCC
This sequence comes from Pseudomonadota bacterium, assembly GCA_003242275.1. The sequence continues at coordinate 16,388 of QGUX01000014.1, forward strand.
GCCAGCGCGCCGCCCTTCGCCAACGCGTGCGGAATGATGCGGCCCAGGCTCTGGCCGATGGTCGCGGCGATCCCGGCGCGCGGGACGCGCGAGCGGATGATCAGCGCGGGCTGCGGATCGAGGTTGCGGATGGCGGTGGACAGCGTGGGCATGGCGGAAGGCCTCCTTGGCAAGGGTGTCGGGTGTGCTGGCCATCCCGGGATTATGGGGCGGCCGGATGCGGCGGGATTGACGATTCTTGCAGCGGCGCCAGCCGGTACAATGGCACCTTCCCGGCGGGCCTGTAGCACAGCGGTTAGTGCAGGGGACTCATAATCCCTTGGTCCTTGGTTCGAATCCAAGCAGGCCCAGGGTTCTTGCTAGTGGTCTGCGCGCAGCTCCCACAGCACGTTGACGATCTTCCACTCCCCATCCCACCTGACCAGGTGCAGGTAGTCCACCCAATCCTCCGCGTCGACTTTCACCGTCGCCGCATTGCCGTGCACGTCGAGGATGTGCACCTCCCGCCGCCGATCCGCGCGCGGCGGGGCCTCTCCCGGCCTCGGCCGCGTCGCCTCGATCAGCCGCTTCGCGTCGCCATGGTCGAGCACCGGCTTTCCCGACGCCGAATCCCGCATCACCCGCCGCTTCACCATTTCTGGATGGAGCGCCCGCTGCATCCGCGAGACGTCCCGCGTGTACCACCCCTCGATGTAATCCAGCGCCGCACGCCGGATGCCGGCTTCGTCGTTCACTGCAGCCGGCTCGGCCGCCAGCACGGTGGCGGCGGCCAGCAAACACGGAAACAGGGCAAGAATCACCGATCGCATCGTCGTATCTCCTGGAAAAAGAAGGAATCCTGACTGCTCCCGGGTTTCATTCACCACGCAGCGCCGCGGCAGGATCCGCACGTGCCGCGCGCATCGACTGCAGCATCATCGTGACCAGTGCCACCAGCGCGGCGAGCACCACCGCCACGGCCAGCAGTGCCGGGTTGACGTCCACCCGGTAGGCGAACCCGGCCAGCCACTCGCGCATCACCAGCCACGCCAGGGCCGCCGCGATCGCGCCGCCGACGACGATCATCAGCAGCACGCGCCGCCCGAGCAGCATCACCACGTGCCAGCTCGAGGCACCGAGCACCTTGCGGATCGCGATTTCGCGCGCGCGGCGCTCGGTGGCGAAGGCGGTCAGTCCGTACAGTCCCAGGCAGGCGATCAGGATGCACAGCGCGGCGAAGGTGGCGATCAGCGCCAGCATCCGCTGCTCGGTCTGGTACAGCTCGCCCAGGGTCTGGTCGAGCAGCCGGTACTCGAACGGATTGGCGGGATCGAAGCGCCGCATCACCTCCTCGATGTGCCGCATCGTGCCCTCGAAGTCGCGGCCGCTGATGCGGATGACCAGCGTGCGCTGCAGGAAGGGATGTCGCGCAGGCGGCTCGCTGGAGTAGTCGTTGGTCAGCAGCGCCAGCACCATCGGCCCGATCGGCGTGTGCAGGGTGTGGAAGTGGAAATCCCGCACCACGCCGGTGATCCGGGCGCCGAGGAAATCCTGGCCCACGGGGTCGCCCTCCAGATCGAGCAACCGCGCCATCGGCTCGTTGATGATCAACTGCGTGCCGCCCTGTGGTTCCTCGCTGAAGTTGCTGCCGGCGACAAGCTCGATGCCGAGCGCAGGAATGAAGTCCGCATCGACCCGCGTGCCGTAGAACTGCAGCGAGGAGGCCTTCCCGTCCTGGTTGGTGCCACTGACGACGGTGCCGCCGAAATGGCCCGGCGGCTCCAGCGTCTGCGCCACGGTGAGCACCTCGGGATGCTGCATCAGCTCCCGCTTCAGCACCGGCACGCGGTCGAAGTTGTGGGTGCCGCGGATGGTCACCAGCACCTGGTTCTCGCGCTGGAAGCCCAGCGGCGTCGTGGCGATGAAGCGCATCTGCGACGCCATCACCAGCGTCGCGGCCACCACGCCCACGGCTATCACGAACTGCAGCAGCACCAGCGCCTCGCGCACGCGCGCGCCGCTCGCCACCGTGCCGCCGCCGCGGGCGCTGAATGCCGCGGCGGGCATCCGCGAGGACAGGTAGAAGGCGGGCCACGCGCCGGCGATGAGTCCGACCAGCACCGCCGCGCCGAACACGATGCCGGCCAGCGCGGGATCCGCCGACAGGTCGAAGCGCACCTGGTTGCCGAGCAGCTCGCCGATCGGCGTCAGCGTAATCGCGACCTCGGCCAGCGCCATGCCGAGCACCGCCGCGGCCAGTGCATACAGCACGGCCTCGCCCAGGCACTCCAGCAGCAGCCGTCCGCGTCGCGCGCCGAGGATCTTGCGGAACGCCACCGATCGCGCCCGGCGCAGCGCCCGCGCGGTGGCGAGGTTGATGTAGTTGATGCACGCCACCGCGAGGATCAGCAGTGCCACGGTCAGGCAGCCGTACAGGTAGGTGGGGTTGCTCACTGGCTGGTCATCGAAGATGTCCGGCTGGTAGTGCGTTTGCGCGAGCGGCTGCAACCACAGCCGGCTGCTCACGCCCGGCGGCATGACGTCCGCGAGGTAGTGCCGGTAGAAATCCTCGGCGAGGGCCGGCCATCCGGCCGGATCGAATCCGGGGCGCATCCTGAGGTAGGTCAGCGCGCCGTATCCGGTCGTGACCTGCTCGCGCAATCCGCTGACCGTGTCGGCGTCGCGCAGCAGCGGGATCGAGGCGGCGAACAGCGCGTCGTAGCGCAGGTGAGTGTTCGGCGGCAGGTCGGCGAAAACCAGCGTGATCTGCCAGGCCTCGCCGGCATCGGTGTACAGCAGCTTGCCGAGTGCCTCGCCGTCGCCGAAGTACGCGCGCGCCAGCTTCTGGCTCACGGCCACGGAATGGCCTGCGGCCAGCGCGGTGGCGGGATCGCCGGCGATCACCTGGTGCGGCAGCACCTTGAATACATCGGGATCGGCGAAGTACGTCTGCCGCCAGCTCAGCACCAGGTCGCCATGGCGCAGCCGCAGGCCGTCCTGCAGGCTGGCATCGGTGAAGCGCGTGTAGGCCTCGATGATCTGCGGATACTCGCGCGCCAGCAGCGGCGGAATCGCACGCGAGATCCACAGACGGTGGTTCCGCGTGTCGCCGGCGGTGAAGTGGTCGACCATCCGGTACACGTGTTCATGTCCCGCGAAGTGCCGGTCGTAGGTCATCTCGCCGTACAGGAACAGTCCGAGCACCAGCGAGCACGCGAATCCGACCGCGAGCCCTGCCAGGTTGATCAGCGCGTGGCTGCGCTCGCGCACGGCGCTGCGCCAGATGGCAACCAGGGAGTCCTTCATGCCCGGGAACAGATCAAGGCCCGTGCCATGTCCGGGCGGGAGGCGGATTTTTTCAGTGAATTCAGTGACTTGTGTTCGCATGCCGGGCGGCGGAGGACGTCCTGGGACCCCCGAATTGTGCCAATTTGACACAGAAACCGTTTCACTCCGAAACAGCGCTACCATCCGCCCATGCAAGCCCCCGACCTGCGCGACACCCGCCTGTTGGTGGTCGACGACGACCGCCAGATCCTGCGCGCGGCGCAGATCATCCTGAAGCAGCACTTCGCCCACATCCACACGCTGGACCAGCCCGCCGACCTGACGCACCTGCTGGTGCAGCACGAGTTCGACGTGATCCTGCTGGACATGAACTTCGCCGCGGGTGCCACGCAGGGCGAGGAGGGGCTGCGCTGGCTCGATGTCGCGCGCCGCCTCGCGCCCGGGGCCAAGGTGATCCTGATGACCGCGTACGCGGACGTGGACACCGCGGTCAACGCGATGCGCCATGGCGCCACCGACTTCGTGGTCAAGCCCTGGGACAACACCCGCCTCCTCGCCACCGTGACCGCCGCGGCGCGCCACGCGCAGTCCGACCGCGAGCTGCGCCGCCTGCAGGACCGCCAGCAGGTGCTGGACGCGCACGCCGACGCCGAGCAGTTCCCGATCCATGGCGAATCGCCGGCGCTGAAGTCTCTGCTCGCGCAGGTCGGCAAGGTCGCGGCCACCGATGCCACGGTGCTGATCACCGGTGAGAACGGCACCGGCAAGGAGCTGATCGCGCGAGCCATCCACCGCCAGTCGCGGCGTCGCGACCGCGGTTTCTTCGCGGTGGACATGGGCGCGCTGACCGAGTCGCTGTTCGAATCGGAACTGTTCGGGCACAGGAAGGGCGCGTTCACCGATGCGCGCGAGGACCGCGCCGGCCGCTTCGAGGTGGCTTCGGGCGGCACGCTGTTCCTGGACGAGATCGGCAACCTGAGGCTGTCCATGCAGGCGAAGCTGCTGGGCGCGCTGGCCACGCGCACCATCACGCGCGTGGGCTCGGACCGGCCGATCCCGGTGGACGTGCGCCTGGTTTCGGCCACCAACCTCACCGAGGCGGAGCTGGGCGATCCCGCGCGCTTCCGCCAGGACCTGCTCTACCGCATCAACACCATCACGCTGAAGGTGCCGCCGCTGCGCGAGCGCCGTGACGACATCCCGCTGCTGGCCGCGCACTTCGCCGACTACTACGCGCGCCGCTACGGCAAGCCGCGCCTGCGCATCGATGCCGCCGCCATCGCGCGGCTGCGCGAGTGGCCCTGGCCGGGCAACGTGCGCGAGCTCCGGCACGTGATCGAGCGGGTGGTGATCCTGAGCGAGCATCCAGTGCTCAGGCTCGACGGCGTGCTGCCGGCAGAACCGCCGCCTGCGCCGCGCCCGCGCGAGGAGGACCTGCCGCTGAACCTCGACGAACTGGAGAAGCTGGCCATCCAGCGCGCGCTGGCGCGCTTCGAGGGCAACCTCAGCCGTGCCGCGCAGGCGCTGGGGCTGGGTCGCAGCACGCTGTACCGGAAGATGGCCCGCCATGGCGTTTCATAGCAGCTTCCGGGCAAACGTGGTGCTGCGGGTGGCGGCGCTCGCGGCGCTGCTGTTCGCGCTGCTGTGGAGCCTGCTGCACACCCGCTGGGATGCCGTGCCGGTGGTTGCCGCGGTGCTGTTCGTGCTGCTGCTGGTGGAGCTGGTGTGCTACGTGGAGGCGGGCACGCGCGACCTGTCCGCACGTGTTGGCTCGGTGGCGGGCGGGGCGTTCCCGGGG
>QGUX01000249.1 GCA_003242275.1 Pseudomonadota bacterium
GGACACGCTGGGTGCACAGACGCTGGGCAGCGTCGGCCCGCTGGACTACAACCTGTCGGCCTCGCGTTTCCGGACCGACGGCTACCGCGAGCACTCGGCCGCACGCCGCGATTCGGTGAACCTGCGCCTGGGCGTGGACTTCGGCGGGGGCCAGAGCCTGATGCTGGTGGGCAACTACGTGAACCTGCCCGACGCCGATGACCCGCTGGGCGTGCATCCGGACGACTGGCGCAACGACCCGCGCACGACCGCGCCACAGGCCATCCAGTTCAACACCCGCAAGTCGGTCGAGCAGATCCAGGGCGGCATGGTGTACGAGCACCGCCTGGGCGCGCACGGCCTGCGCGCGCAGGTCTACACCGGCAACCGCCAGGTGGTGCAGTACCTGGCCATTCCCCCCGCCGCGCAGGCCGCCGCCACGCACTCGGGCGGCGTGATCGACCTCGACGGCGATTACGAGGGCGCCGACCTGCGCTGGTCGTGGGTGGGCAGCCTCGGCGGCCGCCTGCTGGAGCTGACCGCCGGCACCAACTTCGACCGCCAGAACCAGCTTCGCCGCGGCTACGAGAACTACGTCGGCGACACGGTGGGCGTGCGCGGCAACCTGCGCCGCGACGAGACCAACCGCATCCGCAACTTCGACCAGTTCGCGCAGGGCTACCTGCAGCTCACCGGCCGCTGGTCGGTGCTGGCCGGGCTGCGCCACAGCGAGGTGCGCTTCCGCTCCATCGACCGCTACATCAGCGGCGCCAACGGCGACGACAGCGGCACGCGCGAGTACTCCGACACCACGCTGGTGGGCGGGGTGATGTTCCGCCCGGTGGAATCGCTGCGGCTGTACGCCTCGGTGGGCGATGGCTTCGAGACGCCCACCTTCAACGAGATCTCCTACCGCGCCGACGGCGGCGCGGGCCTGGCCTTCGACCTCAACGCCGCGCGCAGCCACAACTACGAGCTGGGGCTGAAGTGGCGCCCGGCCGGCGGCATCGAGCTCGATGCCGCGCTGTTCCGCGCCGACACCGACGACGAGCTGGTGGTGGTGCGCAACACCGGCGGGCGCAGCAGCTTCGCCAACGTCGACCGGACCCGCCGCCAGGGCCTGGAGACCGCGCTGGCCGTGCCGCTGGCCGCGGACTGGGAACTGAACGCGTCCTACACCCTGCTCGAGGCCGAGTTCCGCAGCGACTACATGATCTGCTCCGGCACGCCCTGCCCCGCGCCCAACGTCACCGTTCCGGCCGGCTCGCGCATCCCCGGCGTGCCGAAGCACCAGGGGACACTGGCGCTGCGCTGGTCGCCCGGCCCCTGGCAGACGGCGCTGGAGTTCGAAGCCCGCAGCAGGATGGTGGTCAACGACGTTGGCACCTTCAGCGCGCCGGGCTTCGGCGTGTGGCACGCCGAGGTGGGCCGGAGCTGGAAGCTGGCCGACAGCACCCTGCGCACCTTCGCGCGCGTGGAGAACCTGCTGGACAAGACCTACGTGGGCTCGGTGATCGTCAACGAGGGCAACCAGCGCTTCTTCGAGGCCGCGCCGGAGCGCAATGCCCTGTTCGGCGTGCAGTGGAGCTGGCGCTGAGCTGATCCGCTTACAATAGGCTGGAGGTGACCATCATGCTCCAGCCTTTCAATTTCAGGCAGTGGATCGAGGCCAACCGGCACCTGCTCAAGCCGCCGGTGGGCAACAAGCTGCTGTTCCCCGTCCACGACTTCATCCTGATGGTGGTGGGTGGGCCCAACCAGCGCAGCGACTTCCACGTCGATCCCGGCGAGGAATTCTTCTACCAGATCGAGGGTGACATGGTGCTGCGCACCGTGCAGGACGGGCGCATCGTCGACATCCCGATCCGCGAGGGCGAGGTGTTCCTGCTGCCGCCGTTCGTGCCGCACTCGCCGCAACGGTTCCCGGACACCGTGGGCATGGTGGTCGAGCGCCGCCGCCGTGCCGGCGAGCAGGACGGACTGCAGTGGTACTGCGGGAAGTGCAACCACAAGCTGTACGAGGAGTTCTTCGAGCTCACCGACATCGAGAAGCAGTTCCCGCCCGTGTTCCAGCGCTTCTACGACAGCATCGAACACCGCACCTGCCGCAACTGCGGCGAGGTCGCGCCGGTGCCGGCCGCGCGGCGCAAGGACCCCTGACATGGCGGCCGCGGCCGCAGGCCCGGCGCCGGCCGTGGACTTCGGCGCCGCGGTGTCGCTGGCACTGGTGCTGGACTTCGACCGGCCCCATCCCCGCCACTTCGGCGCGCCGGCCGCGCACAGCGAGCCCTTCCGCGCGGAGGGCTTCGAGGGCGAGGTGGCGCGCGGCGCCAGCTGCAACTGCCGGCGGGTGGTGATGGTCCCCCACTGCAATGGCACGCACACCGAGGGCGCCTCGCACCTGACCATTGCGCAGCGGCCGCTGCACGAATTCCTTCCGTCGGCGCCGCTCACCGCGCTGCTGCTGACCGTGCCGCCGGTGCCGGCCACGGACACGGACGAGGACTCCCTGCCGGCACCGCAGCCCGGCGACCGGCTGGTCACGCGTGCGGCGCTGCTCGCCGCCTGGCGGCCCTTCGCCGCCGCACGGCCGCGCGCGCTGCTGCTGAAGACCGGCACGGACTGGAGCGATGCCGCCCCGCCCTTCCTCACGCGCCAGCTCATGCAGGAGCTGGTCGAGCGCGGCGTGGAGCACCTGGTCACCGACCTGCCCTCGGTGGACCGCCTCGCCGACGAGGGCCGGCTCACCGCGCACCGCATCTTCTTCGGCCTGCCGCCGGGCAGCACGGACCTCGCCGAGGCCCGCCGCGGTGCAGCCACCATCACGGAACTCGCCCACTTTCCGGCGTGTCTGTCCGATGGGCCCTGCGCGGTGCAGATCCAGGTGCCGGCATGGAGCGGCGATGCGGTGCCGAGCCGGCCGCTGTACCTGCCGCTGCTGGGATGACCGGAGCTGCGAGCATGCATTGCCACGCCACGAGGCCGGCGCAACCGCAAACCGGAGGGCGCGCACGATGAGGTACCTGGGCTACGAGGCGCGCGCGCGGCAACTGGATGAGGCCGACGCGCTGGCGCCGCTGCGCGAACGCTTCGCGCTGCCACGCATGCCGGATGGCACGCCGCGGATCTATTTCTGCGGCCACTCGCTGGGGCTGGCGCCACGCGATGCGCGCCGGCTGGTGTCCGAGGAGCTGGACGACTGGGAGGCGCTGGGTGTCACCGGGCACCACGCCGCGCGCCGGCCATGGATCGACTATGCCGAGGCGCTGCGCCCGGGACTGGCGCGCCTCGCCGGCGCGCAGGTCGACGAAGTGGCGGCGATGAACTCGCTGACCGTGAACCTGCACCTGCTGATGGCCAGCTTCTACCGCCCGCGGGGCCGGCGGCGCTGCATCCTGATCGAGCGCGGCGCCTTTCCCTCGGACCGCCATGCCGTGGTCAGCCAGCTCGGGCTGCATGGCCAGGACGAGTCGGCGCTGATCGAGTTCGGACCCAACCCGGCCACCGGCATCGTCGAGGAAGCCGCCCTCGAGCACCTGCTGCGCCAGCGCGGCGAGGAGATCGCGCTGGTGCTGTGGCCGGGCGTGCAGTACCTGTCCGGCCAGGCCTTCGACCTGGCGCGCATCGCCGCCGCGGCGCATGCCGCCGGCGCCCTGTGCGGCTTCGACCTGGCGCACGCCATCGGCAATGTCCCGCTGGCACTGCACGACGCCGGCGCCGATTTCGCCGCCTGGTGCAGCTACAAGTACCTGAACGCCGGCCCCGGCGCGATCGGCGGCATCTTCGTGCACCAGCGCCATGCGCGCGCTGAACTGCCCGGACTGGCCGGCTGGTGGGGGCATGACCCGGCCACGCGCTTCAACATGGCGCCGCAGTTCGTGCCCGCCGCCGGCGCCGCCGGCTGGCAGGTCAGCAACCCGCCCATCCTGTCGACCGCGCCGCTGCTGGCCTCGCTGGCACTGTTCGACGAGGCCGGCATGGCGCGGCTGCACGCCAAGTCGCAGGCGCTCACTGCGCTGCTGTTCGAGGCCGTGGACGCACTGGACACCCGCCTGGCCTGCCTGACGCCGCGCGATGCGCGCCGCCACGGCTGCCAGCTCTCGCTGCGCGTGCGCGCCGGCCGCGAGGCCGGCCGGCAGCTCTTCGAGACGCTCACGGCGGCCGGCGTGGTCGCCGACTGGCGCGAGCCGGACATCGTGCGCCTCGCGCCGGTGCCGCTGTACAACACCTTCGCCGAGGTGGCGCAGGTGGGCGAGCTGCTGCACGAGGCCCTGGGGCGCCAGGCGTGAAGTTCACGGTCATCGGCGGCGGGCCGGTCGGCTGCCTGATCTCCATCCTGCTGGCGCGCCGCGGGCACGAGGTCGAGGTGTACGAGCGGCGCGCCGATCCGCGCTCCAATCCGCCCGAGGCCGGCCGCTCGATCAACCTCGCCCTGGCCGCGCGCGGCATGCGCGCGCTGTCGGAGGCCGGCGTGCTCGATGCGCTCCGGCCCCACATGGTGCCCATGCCCGGCCGGCAGCTGCACCTGGCCGACGGCAGCGAGGCCTTCAGCCCCTATGGACAGTTCGAGGGCGAGGTCAACCAGTCCATCTCGCGCGCCGAGCTGACGCGCCAGCTGGTGATCGCCGCCGGCCGGCAGCCGGGCATCCGCTGAATTTTAAGGAACCGGGCCTTGGGATTAACGTGGCCGGGCGACATTGGGATCAAA